>JBDUDE010000828.1:0-6631 GCA_040003105.1 Mucilaginibacter sp.
GCTGCAATATGAGCCGGGCCTATGGCTCTGAAAAGTTATTGGAACCCAATAACGCCATCCAGCCTTTCCCTGTGTCTACGCAGCCGTCTTTAACGGGAGCTCCCTAAAGCCATTTGCATAAACGCATTGCTATAGTTGATTGCCTGTCCGGCGCGGTGCGTATGCAATACGCCCCTACAAAAAACGTTATATTGCAACAATGAACATCGCTTTGATAAACAGTAAATTCTACTGTCTGCTGATTTTGTTTCTATCCGCATTTCAATTAACCCAACAACTTGATTTTATCGCCTTAACAGATGAGCGCGTTCCCATCACCCCAAAAGAATTTTATATAAAATATGTTATTGATGAACGGATTGATAAAAGCCCGATAGCATCAATACTACCGGCCACAACAAATGCAAAACCTTATGCGGTTGATATTAAAGGCGGGGCTTTACAAGCAATTAAATGGTTCATTAATAGTAACCTTCCAAAAAATAAAGAATTGCGACCGTTAATTATCGCGCTGAAAAAAATCAGCGTAAAGGAAAATGCATTGGCGGGTAACCGGGCTGAAGGGCATGTGGCGCTGGTGTTTTCATTTTATTTGGATAAAGGAGAAGATGCTAAAATCCACCTGGCTGATTATAGCGGCACTGCAGTTTATAACCGCGATGCCACCCAAACCCAAAACATAGGGCCAACGGTACAGCGCCTGCTGGTAAACGGGCTGGTATATGTAAACACCTGGATGAACCAACAAGCTGAAACTAATATAAAACTGGCGCACGTGGTGAAGATTACTTTTAGCGACTATGAAGAAAAGCCGGAAGGCGACAGTATTTATTATTCGGTTAAACGGCCGTTAACCTGGGCTGATTTTCAATCGAAAACGCCAAATAGCAAATATGCTGCAGAAGTGTTCCCAACTGTTGGGTACGATGAGCACGCCGAAGTTGTTAAAGGAATAATAAAGCTGCATCTAACAGTAAAAACCTGCCTTTCCAAAAGCGCTTGTTGGGTAAAGGATGGAAGCAGAAGTGATTATGCTTTAAACCACGAGCAAAGGCATTTCGATATTGTAAAAATTGCATCCGAACACTTTAAGCAAAAACTTACGGCCGGCAACCTGGGTACCGATGATTATGAGGCTTCAGTTAATATGGAGTATCTGGACGCCTACCGCGAAATGAATAACCTGCAAAAACAATATGATGATGAAACCCACCATGGCACAAATGCCGCCGAACAAGGAAGGTGGAACCAGCATATTGATAAGGAATTGAAAGCTCTTGGAGTGAAATAGAAGTCGGAAACATTATGTTAACAAAGCCTTGGCCGGGTAAACAATCAGCGAAATCAACGAAATCATCATAGTCAGCGGTTAGGCTGCCAGTTGCCCTTCAATCACGCTTAATAAATCATCAATATCAAAGGGCTTGGCAATAAATGCATCGGGTGCGCCTTCCTGGCCAATTGTGCCCGCAACGTGACTAGCAGATATTAATACAACCGGGATATC
The DNA here is from genome assembly GCA_040003105.1 of Mucilaginibacter sp. GTDB lineage: Bacteria > Bacteroidota > Bacteroidia > Sphingobacteriales > Sphingobacteriaceae > Mucilaginibacter. Next base: position 1,508 of record JBDUDE010000828.1, read on the forward strand.
GTGAGTTTCATCTTTGGCTTTTACCGCGCGGCACAGGTCGCGGCCATCCATATTTCCCAGCATAATATCCAATAAAATCAAATCCGGTGTATGGGCCTTGATTTTCTCAAATAAAAAATGTCCGTCCGAAAGGGTCTCCACCTCGTATCCCGATTCCTCTAAAATATACTGCAAAACATCCAATATATCCTTATCATCATCTACCGCTAATATCCTTCGCATTTTAGTTCATTAATAAAAGTTTAATAATTAAGGATATATACGCCGTTACACCTAAATTATGTTGCACCTGCAAGTAAAAGTGTTAATTAAACACTCAAAGCGCAATTAATGTACCATATTGTTCATTTGCTTGGTTAAATTTTGTTAACAGCTTAAATATTAAAGCCGCGTATAGCTTTTTTTATACTTAAAAACTGTTTATAACTAAATAATTCGTTTTTTGGATATTACGATGATTGAGCTGCGGCGTTTTGGTTAACGCTGTATTTGTGTTCACATTTGTGAACTACTGTACAAAAAACTGAATTAAATTTTAAGTAATAATGGCGTTTTGATTGCTGCCGACTACCCGGCGCCTAAGCTAAACCGTCTCTTCTTTCCTTAAAAAAATATATGTTCCTTTTACGCATTTGGCGCAAAAAAGTCTCCGTAATGGGAAGAAATAGGAAACCTTTTTCATAAACCATCCCCTGCGCATTTTAAAATGAAATGGCGAGCCACAATGCGGGCAATTGTAATCTTCAGATTTGAATTTCTTTTTGGTCAAAATTTACAGCGATTTAAAAAAATTGAAAACAGTAGGCGAAAATAAAACAATAACTGTCAACGTTAACAAAGGTTATTAAAAATCGCTTAAAAAATATTGCTTCGGTGTGCTGCTAATTAAAAAAATATGTTTTTTTGCGGCAGGTGTAACAAACAAATCTTCGCACGGGCATCCAAAACAAAAAAAATTTTACCAGTAGCCCACGGCTGATTCTGTCGGTAAGTTTTGTGTCGCATTTGGGGCAAAAATATGATTTCTTCTCTACCCGGATTGCTTCGGGGTCTTCGTTTACAATAGTCATGGTAAATAATGTGCCGGTTAATAATACCCTGTAAATGTAATGCGAAAATTATCAAAACGCCGAAAAAACGATAAATTTAATATCTTAATAATATTTAATAAATAAAAGGTAAAAAACGATGGAGTAATGAATTTATAACAGGTTGTTAACTTTTTCAACCAGTTCGGTTAAATCGAATGGCTTGTTAATAATGGCATCGCAGCCGAAGGCCAGCAATTCACTGTTACTGCTAATATAGGCCGAAAAGATAATAACCGGCACATTTTTTAATTGAGGATGCGATTTTATTTGAAGACAAAGTTCTCCGCCATTAATGCCTGCAACGCGATAATCAAGTATAACAAGGTGGGGGTTAAACGTTTCGGCTAATGAAATTACTTCATCGCTGCGCGAGGTGCTTTGCACTTCAAAATCCTCGTAGGTAAGTGTTTCGTGAACTATTTCCAGTATGTCCTGGTTGTCATCCAATACTAAAATACGTTTTGCCATTAAATGCTAAAATAAAAAGACATGAGCTGTACCGCGGTAACATTAAATGGATGAGTACGGGCTAGTAACTAATTCGGCACACAGTAAATATAATATATTAATAATACAGTTGGACAACGTATTGAAAATATTACTTAAAATGCTTCACCCAGGCCAATTATTAAGCCATTGTAACCCTTGCTGAAACCATAGTCGAGCGCAATATTTGTATCAGAACGCTTGTTAAATTTAATACGCAGGCCCGCCCCGGCAGCTGGGTTTATATAAGCAAAGCGGCGCGTATTCGGTTCGCTGGCGCTGTTAAAGTTTGTAAATACCACGAAGCCAAATAGCCCGTTATTAGTTATGTCGCGCCGGTACTCTGCCTCAAAGTAAATCAAACTTTCGCCGCGATAACGGTTTTGCTCAATGCCGCGACCCGACCGCTGATAGGGGTCGTTACCGATGCCCGGCAGGTTCAGAAATGGTGTACCGCTACCAATAGTTGTCCAATAGTAACTCCAAAATGCAAATACGTTTTTAGGCCCTTCATTGGTCAGCGATATGTATTTTCTAAAATCGAGATATACCGACTGTGAATTATTGTCACTTCCTAAAAAACCTGCGTTGTGCCGGTAAATAAAATTGCCAAATATACCGGGAAGGGGGTTAATGGAGTTTTGCCGGGTATCATACACGGCGTTTAAGGTAAGTCCTGATGAAAAAGAGTTTTTACCTTCTTCAGTGCCGTATGCATAGTTTGTAAAATCGCGCAGCGTAGCTGGTGGATTATTATTTTTGGTGTTAATGCTGAAATAATAATCCATATTATAGCCTACACCCACATAAAAATAAGGCTTTATGCGTTTAAGCACACTTTGGTAAAAACGGATATAGTTAAAATCTACCAAAAGCTTTTCGTCCTCGCCGCGTTTGCCGCCCTGCCCCCAGGTATATTGCGGGTAAACCAAAAAACGGATGTCGCCCTGCACATTGTAAGTGTTATCGGGGCTCCAAATACTCGAATGGATTGGCAAGCCGTACCTGCCTTTTAAATTAAGATAGGGTGCAAAGGTTACGCTCGACAGGTATGTAGTTTTGCGGTCGCCCAAATAAAAACCCGCAGTAGTTGAAGTTACCAGCGCTTTGCTGCCGCCTGGTACCGATGTCGATATTGGAAGAATAGAAAAATATAATTGCTTTTTTTCTCTTTTATTTGACCTTGGGCTAAACTTAAAAAGCTTTGTGGCGATATCAATAAGGTCACGCTGACCGGTGGTATCAACCTTTATATTAGCTGTATCAGAAGGCGTTTGCGCCAATAGCGCAAAGGGCACCAAAAAGCAAAAAGCGGTGGAAAGTATTTTATTCATGTCCTTCTTAAAAGGAAAAAAGAAAAATATTGTTTTACCGCGCTTATAATAAACGGTTTGGCGGATTTTAACAAGGCCAATAAATATTCTTATTACAAACATTAATCTTTAAAAAAGTCGGTTACAGCAGCAGAGAATTCGGCATTTTTGCTGGCAGTATTGTGGTTGCCGGGCACGTAACTTAACTCCGAATGGTGGATAAGCTTATTCAGGCCAATTTCCGAGCCGTTTTCTTTATCGTCGCTGCCACGGATAATCAGCACCGGTTTGCGCACTGCGGCGAGTTCTTTTTTACTGGTTGATGGCTGCCACTTTTGCTGATAGGCCAGTGCAAGGACGTCAAAAGGCTGCGAACGGATATATTTCACCATGTCGTCAACGTCGTGCAGGGAGGTGTCGCCCATTAAAGCTTTATGAGCATGCACCCGGCGGGGCCACTCAGGATTGGTATAGGCATCGCCCATGCCACCCATCACCGCCTTATGGAGGCGCTTATCTAACACCAAAAGCCTCGACAAAATAATCGAGCCGCGCGAATAACCCACTGCGTCGTAACTTTTCAGGTTTAAATGGGTAGCCAGGCCCATAATATCTTTAGCCTCGGCATCATTGTTATAGCCCGCATCGGTATGCGGCTTGTCCGATTTACCATTGCCGCGCTGGTCGAGTATAATAACTTTATACCCGGCAGTTAACAAGTCGTTATAAAGCAAACCGCTTTTCCAACCTTGTGATGTGCCCGAAAAACCATGAATTAAAATCACCGGGTAGCCGTTTCCTTTTACCTCGTAATAAATTTTTGTACTATCAAATGAAGTATAGTAGGCGCCGTCAGCAGCAGTTTGTGCAAACAGACGGGCGTTAAACGAGAGTAATAAAATGGCAAGGCTTACCAGGGTTTTCTGCATTGTGGTTATGGTTGAATTTAAGTTTGGAAGATAAGAAAGGTAATTTGATTTTTTTATCGATAATTTTATAACGGTAAAAGGAAACGAACATTATAACCCAATCAACTTTCCCGATAGCTATCGGGACTAACCACTCACTATTCACCACTCCCCGATGACCATAGAAGATATCCAAACCCTTTGCCACCAGTTTGCCGGCGTAACTGAAGATATAAAGCTGGGCTCGCATTTATGCTTTAACGTGGGTGGTAAAACTTTCCTGTTTACCTCGCCGGACAGCGCGCCGGTGTCGGCATCAGTTAAAGTGCCTGCCGAGGATTTTGAGGAAATAATTTCGAAGGAAGGCTTTTCGCCGCAGGAATACGTTGCCCGCTACAAATGGGTGCATATTGATGATATCAATCGCTGAGCTGGCAGGAGTGGGAGTTTTATTTGAATCAATAGTATAGATTGATTGCGGAAAAACTGCCGGGGAAAGTAAGGAAGTCACTTGGCCTGTAAAGACTTACGAAGTAATTAAAACTAAGTCTGGCAGTCTCCGCGTACGAAGTGTTTTTCGGTCCTGATAGCTATCGGGATCCGGACTTTTCCGACTTTCGGACTAACATCATTCATTCTTCATATACTTATCCATTCCCGCAGGTGGAGCCCATTTGCTGCCAGGTTCAAAATAATGCCAAAGCAGGGCCGATACTTTTCTTATCAACACGGCGGCTTCGTTGTCGTCCGTCCAGCGTTGGTCTTTGTTGTGATTGGTGATGATAGAAAAAACGTAGTCGCCGTGCGGGGCGTTCACCATTACGGTTTCTGATTTTGACTCGTCCAATGCACCCTGCTTCGAGGCGGTTTGTACATAAGGCGGTATTTGCGATATAGCTTTATCATCCCAAAATATGCGCCCCATATTGCGGTACATACGTTCGCTGGCTGCCGGGCTAATAGCTTCGCCATTGCGTATCATGGTAAACAGGCGGCACATTTCAAATGGTGTAGTAACCCCCCAGCCATATTTTGCGCGGATAGCCTCCCGGCCTGGCACGCGCGAGTTAACCCGCATCACTTTAAACCCGTTTTTATCAAGCCAGTTATTAATATACTCGCCGCCTACCAGTTTTTGCAGCCAAACGCTGGCGGTGTTGTCGCTCATGGTAATCATCAGCAGGGCAACCTTGCTTACTTCGATAGTGTCTTTATCTTTAAAGGAGCCTAAAATATCTTCGCCTTTATATAGCAGCGAGTCGCGGTAAACGAGTTTTTGGTTGTATTGCATTTCGCCCTTTTCAATTTTATCCATCAGTCCGCATT
>JBDUDE010000570.1:0-6619 GCA_040003105.1 Mucilaginibacter sp.
AAACTAATAACATGGCAACTAAAACAGCAAACACAAAACCTGCCGGTTTAACCGGCAAAATGGAAGACTCAGAATTTCACAAATTCTTTGTCGATGAATTAAAAGACATTTACTGGGCCGAAAAGCACCTTGTAAAAGCCTTACCTAAAATGCAAAAAGCGGCAACCAGCAGCGATTTGGCGGCAGCTTTCCAAAAGCACACCAACGAAACCCAAACACACATTGAAAGGCTTGAGCAGGTATTTTCACTGCTTGATGAAAAAGCTGTGGCTAAAAAATGTGATGCTATGGAAGGCCTGCTTGCTGAAGCTACCGGTATTATTGAAGATACCGAAAAAGGCACCCATACCCGCGATGCCGGCTTAATACTGGCGGCCCAAAAGGTTGAGCATTATGAAATTGCTACTTACGGCTCATTGCGCACTTTTGCACAAACCATGGGCCATACCGAAGTGGCCGACTTGTTACAGCAAACGCTTGATAACGAAAAAGCAACAGACGAAGCTTTAACCCAGGCTGCAGAAAGCATGATAAATGAAGCGGCTGTTGCGGAGTAAAAAAACAAATTAACCATCTAAGCAAAAAGCCGCCTGCAATTATTGCAAGGCGGCTTTTGTTTTTATAGCTTGATAGGTATTACAATCCATCAAACACAAACGTTCCTTTTTCGATGGTTTTGCGTGGCAGCATATCCGGGCGCATGCTGGCCTGGTAAACAAATGACGCCACAATAACAGCAGCCTGTTTAAGGTCTTCTATTTTAAGGTGGTCGTAGTTGTCCATATTGCTATGGTGTGTGCGGGTTTCGTAGTCTATAGGATCCTGTATAAACTGGAAGCCGGGTATACCTGCCCAGTCGAACGAAAGGTGGTCGGTTGAGCCTGTATTTTTAAGGGTAACGGTGCTGGCGCCCAAATCGGCAAATGGTTTAAACCATTCCTGGAATATTGGGGCAATAGCAGTGTTACTTTGTGCAAAAATGCCCCGTATTTTACCTGTACCGTTATCAAGATTAAAATAGGCCGATACTTTTGCCGCCTCTGGTTTTAAAACTAAATCGGTGCCGCGGAAATGGTTTTTTACATAACCATATGAACCTAATAAACCCTGTTCTTCGCCACCCCAAAGTGCTATGCGGATGGTACGTTTTGGTTTTAAACCTAACGAATCAAGCAGGCGAACAGCCTCCAGCATTACAATACAGCCGGCGCCGTTATCGGTTGCGCCCGTTGACGAAGCCCATGCATCCATGTGGCCGCCCAGCATTACCAATTGCGATTTAAGCTTTGGATCAGTTCCCGGAATTTCGCCAACAACATTATAGCCTTTTATGTCTGAATCGTTAAATTTTGCTTTTACATTCAGGTTCAATTCAACCTTTTGGCCAGATGCCAGCAAGCGTTTGATGCGCTGCCCGTCTTCAGACGATATAGCAACTTTTACAACACTTTTTTCGCTGTTGGTTTTATAACCGATAAGCCCTTGTACAAAAACGGTACCGTTACGGTTCTCGCCGCCAGTGGTCAAAATTGCCAATGCGCCCGATTGTTGGATTAATAACGGTACACGCGCAATTGTAGCAAAATATTTCAGATAGCCTTCCAGCATTTCGCGGCTTAGCATGTAGGTATCCTTCATGTTAGCAAGGGCAGTATCTGCCAAACGCTCAGACGAAGGTTTAAAATCCTGCTCATAGCTTGGCGCGCTGCCTGCTATCAAAACAAACTTTCCCTTAAAATCAGCTGCGTGTTTAATAATATAAGCGGTATCCATGGCATGGGCTGCAGGTAATATCGCAACTTCGCCGTGTATCTCACCATTGGTGTTGCCACTCCAGGGCTCAGGATAAGCAGTTATAGATTGCGAGTAGGGAGTTTTAAATGAGATGCTGAAATCCTGTATTTCCCAGCCTTTGCCAAAATCGCCCCATGGTTCCATCGCGGCATTTGTCAATCCCCATTTTTTCATGGTTTCGACGGCCCACATGCCGGCACGTTTGTAGCCAGGCGAATTGGTAAGCCTCGGTCCTGAAACATCGGTAATATAATGGGCAATAGTTGGGATATGCGAGTTTGACATTTCGGCCCGCCTGATTTTGCCGAATGCGGCGGTATCAACGGCTTCCTGCTGCGCGTAAAGGCTTACGCTTGCCAGCATCAATGCCGCAAAAATGGTTTTTGAGTAATAGTGTTTCATGTTTGTATTATTATTGGTCAGTTTAATTATAGCTAAAACTATGATATTGCGGTTGCAACTACAACTTTATTTGGAAAAGACTGATTGACAAAGCCTAAATTACGACGGCTGTATCGCCTTTATGTTCCTGTCTTGCCATTTCGAGATAAAAGCAACCATGCAAATAGCGCCAATAGTAGCAAAAAGCATGTCGGATTGGGTGTCCCAAACATCGCCCTGTGTCCCTAAAAACGAATCGCCTGATGAGCCGGAAGCAACTGAAACAAACCACTCTAAAAACTCATAGCACATGCTGATGGCCATACAAACTACCACGGTTAAAAATGGTATCCACGATATTTTTTGAATGATGTTTTTGCGGATATAAATTTCGCGAATGATAATGGCGGGGATAAAGCCCTGCGCAAAATGGCCAAGCTTATCGTAATTATTTCGGCTTTGATGAAAGATGTCTCTTACCCAGTCAAATAACGGTACTTGTGCATATGTATAATGACCGCCCACAAATAGTATAAAGCAATGTACCAGTATAAAACAGTAGGTTAAATAACTAAATCTGAACCCCTTAAAAGTTAACACGAGGACAACAAAACCGATAATGGCCGGAAAAATTTCCAATATCCAGGTAAAATAATCGTGCGGTGCAATTGCCGAACCAATAAGCCCGATAAAAAACAGGATGATAAGGATATAGTATTTTTTCATCCGATAAATATGAGTATTAAAATTGAGGATAGAAAAATAACCACGAAGGCCGCTGAGAAGACACAAAGCACACGGAGGCTTTTCTTTCTGTTCCCCCATGTCTCCCCTGTTATCTCCGTGGTTAAAAAGATGGGTCAATATTTAAAATTTTAATTTTTCCGCCCCGCTATTTTCTGAGTTGGTTTTTTCGTTTTGTTCCACAACCCATTCTTTATCTGCAAATAATTTCCTGTCTCTATTAAGTGTTGGGGGAACCCCAAACAGGCTCATGCCTGCTAAGGCAAGTGCCAAAAAAAGACTTAAAGCGCAAAGCCTTAACACCTTTTTGAAATGTTTCATATACCGAATTTTAAAAACGATGAATGCGCAGTGGGTTAACCGGCATCTTTAATAATAAATTAATTGTACCGCTCTTTGCGGTTAAGGACTAGTATTATGCTAACGCGATGGGTTCGGCGTCGTTACTATTGGGGATGGCTTTATACTGATAGAAAAAGCCTGCAGGCAATGTCTTGTGGAGGCGGCAATTTATAAACTGCATTTTTGCCTGCCCGCTATGAACCTTGGCAAGGCTTATTATTTGAACGGAAAATGTACCCTGGGTATTAAAATTTCCCGGTATTTGCCTTAATGCCCTGTTGAAAGTTATACTCTTTACTATGCGGCCTTCGTTCGCTTTAACCAATTCGGTTTTTTGCGCAGCAAACTTTGGTTGTTGCTTAACAACGAGCCCCGAAAAAGTAAAAAAACTTAATATTAAAACAGCAGCAAGCAGCCATTTCGAAAATAAGCGTTCATAGTCGTTTCGGGTGACATTCATTTCGGTAGTAAAGATACAAAGTTTATAGCATTTTTTAATGGCACTATTGCCGCCCAATGTTGGCACACTATCACCGTATGTTATTATATTACAGGCTATACTTTTGATAAATGCAAATCAATCAACTTGCCAAAGCCGGAACTAAAGAATGGATAGCCCTCGCGGTGCTTGCTTTACCCACTTTGCTGGTGTCGATGGATACTACGGTGATATACCTTGCCGTGCCATCCATCAGCGCTGCGCTTAAACCCACCAGCGCCCAGCAGTTGTGGATTACCGATATCTACGGATTTATCGAGGCCGGCTTTTTGATTACTATGGGCACCCTGGGCGACAGGATAGGCCGTCGCAAACTATTACTGATTGGCGCCTTGGCCTTTGCCGCTGCGTCAGCCCTGGCGGCTTATGCCAACACTGCCGGATTATTGATTGCAGCGCGGGCACTACTTGGTGTGGCGGGTGCTACCTTGCTGCCATCAACACTCTCACTGGTACGTAACATGTTTCACCACGAAGGGCAACGGGCTTTTGCAATCGGATTGTGGACAACCTGCTTTTCAACCGGCACTATGTTAGGGCCATTGGTCGGCGGATTTTTACTGGGCCATTTTTGGTGGGGCTCGGTGTTTTTAATGGGCGTGCCGGTGATGGTGTTGTTCCTTATCCTCGGGCCAATCTTTCTTCCGGAATATAAAGACCCCGGCACAACACGTTTCGACTTTGTAAGCGTATTACTGCTCATCATTACCATATTACCTGTGATTTTCGGCCTTAAACAAATTGCCGAGAGCGGTGTGGAAATGGCATTTGTGCTGCCAATTCTAATCGGAATGGCGTTCGGCATGATATTCCTCCGCAGGCAAAAAAGAATGGCTGAACCATTGATTTACCTCGACTTGTTTAAAATACCGCTGTTCCGTATTGCCCTGGTATCGTTGCCCATTTTACTGTTTATGTGGGCTGGTATATTTGTGTATGTTGGCCAATACCTGCAGCTTGTGTTGGGGATGACGCCTCTCGAAGCCGGCTTGTGGACATTGCCGGGCGCGGTCGTTAGTACCATCGTTTGTGCTACTACCGATGCGCTTACCAAAGTTTTTCCTAAACCTGTATTGCTGGTAAGCGGTTTGGTTTTAATGGACATTTCAATGCTGCTTTTTGCCCAATTAAACACAGGTTTACCGTTAATGGTTGCAGCCACTATTGTGCTGGCATGCGGTTGCGCCATGTCGGTTACATTAAGTACCAACATGGTAATGACAGCTGCACCACCCGAAAGGGCAGGGGCCGCTGCCGGTATTTCTGAAACCAGCACCGCGCTGGGAGCATCATTCGGCATCGCTTTGCTGGGCAGTATAGGTATGGCTGTGTACCGTGCCCGGTTTGATTATTTGAAAATATTTCATGTGCCGTCAAGTGCAATCCAGGCCGCAAAAAGCACCTTTGCTGCGGCGGTACAAACGGCGGGTAAATTGCCTGCTGATGCCGGCAAGGCATTGTTAAGCGTTACCCGCGATAGTTTCATGGATTCGTTCAGGGTTACGGCATGGGTGGCGGCTGCGATACTCTTTGTGATTGCGTTTGCGGTGGCGAGGATGTTGAGGGCGGAGACCAGAGGTCGGTCAACTAGAGATTAGTTGAAAATAGGAAGTGTCGCAAAACAAAAAAGCCTGTGAGGACACAGGCTTTGCATTTTTTTTATGTTGATTTGTCCTACAAATACGATTGCAAAGCACCGCTGCGCGATGATTGCTTAATCCGTTGTAGCGCTTTATCTTTTATCTGGCGAACACGTTCGCGGGTAAGGATAAATTTCTCGCCGATTTCTTCAAGCGTGTGGGTATGGTTGTTGCCAAGGCCATAAAACAATACCAGCACTTCACGGTCGCGCTCACCAAGTTTTGAAAGCGAACGGTTCAATTCGGTAGCCAGCGAATCATGTATCAGCATGCTATCGGTAGTCGGCTCGTTATTGTGCATTACATCGAGTAACGTACCTTCTTCGCCCTGTTGAAAAGGCGCGTCAATTGATACCTGCCTGCCAGAGTTTCTTAATGAATCCGCTATTTTATCAACCGTAGTTTCCAGGCTTTCGGCCAATTCTTCGGGTGTAGCTTCGCGTTCAAATTCCTGCTCAAGCTTTGATTGTACTTTCCTTATTTTGCTTAACGTGCCAATTTGGTTCAGCGGTAAACGTACCGAACGCGATTGGTCAGATATAGCCGATATGATAGATTGACGAATCCACCACACAGCGTACGAAATAAATTTAAAGCCTTTTGTTTCGTCGAAACGTTTTGCCGCTTTAATCAAACCGAGGTTGCCTTCGTTAATTAAATCGCCAAGAGTAATACCCTGGTTTTGATATTGTTTAGCCACCGAAACCACAAAACGTAAATTTGCCTTTGTTAAGCGCTCTAATGCTGCCTGGTCGCCATCACGGATTTTCTGCGCAAGTATAACTTCCTCCTGTGCCGAGATAAGGTCTACCTTGCCAATTTCTGTTAAATATTTATCAAGCGATTGGGTTTCGCGGTTAGTTATAGATTGAGTTATCTTAAGTTGTCTCATTTAAAAAAAGAGTTGATCCGCAAAAAGAACGGCGGATATTGAATGATTTATTTAAATCGTTCCTCAAAAGGGGAAAACACTGTTGAATAACAGCAAAGAAAAATAAAAAGCATTTCCCGTTTTTTAGCGGAAAATGCTTCGCGAATAATTATATAGGATGTTAAGCTATTTTTACTCTTACTGCGTTGGGGCCTTTTTTGCCTTCTTCTACTTCGTACTGAACTGTGTCGTTTTCGCGGATGCGGTCGATAAGTCCTGATGAGTGAACAAATACTTCTTTGCCACCGTTACTTGGGGTGATGAATCCAAAACCCTTTTCTTCATTAA
>JBDUDE010000960.1:0-1994 GCA_040003105.1 Mucilaginibacter sp.
TTGCTGAATCTTTGTCTTTATTTTCAGCATAGTTGCCTAAATAAGCCAAAGCAACTCCCATTGATGTTTTTTCGTCATCTTTAAGTGTAGTTTTCGCAGAGATTAATTGTACATATTGCTCAAAGAGCGGTTTGGCAAGGCCTTTTATATTGTTTCTGTCAGCATCCTCAAAGTCCTTCACATTCGCGTGGAAGTATATAATCTGTGCATTCGGGCTAGGCAATTTGCGCTCTACATAAGTAAAGGCCGAATCAGCTTTGATAAGTAAAGTTGAATCAACTTTCGTTGTTTTAACAGTTTGCTGTTTGATAAGCTGCTCCTTGTATGCTTGGTAATAGCTAAAGCCTTCTTTAAAGTGATCATTCAACTGCGCTTTACGTGATTTCTCGCCAAAAGTCTTATAAGCTTCCGCGGCATCTATATATTTCTGCGACTTATATAACGAATTTGCTATTTCTCCGTATATATCAACCTGGCTGGTATCAACGGTCAAAGCTGTACGCAAAGTTTTCACCCCTAAAGAGTCTTTTTTCAGTGCTATTTGAGCCCTTCCCAAATATAAATAATCATTTGGTAATAAGCGTTTCGGATCTGCTTCCTTTATCCATTTGCTCATCGCCGTTTCTGCGGTGGCGTAATCTTTATTTTCATAAGCGGCCATAGCCAAGTAGCGAGAGCTTCTTAAGTTACCTTTTGACGAGGCAGCTATATCGGCAGCAACCTTTTGTAGCGTAACATAATCTTTAGTACGTACCAAAAAGTCGGCATAACGCATTTGCGATTCCACCGAGTAATCGGTAAGGCTGATGTATTTCTTGTACTGCTCAGCGGCATCTTTTACCAGTGCATCATATTTTGTAGGGTCCTTTGGCGACTCACGTAAATCTGTTTCAGCCCATTCGCGGTAAGCGGGGCCGTAGTTAGGGTCGATAGCCAAAGCAGCTTTGAACTGGTCCCTCGAACCGTCAAAGTTATCGGCATATTGCCATAAAACACCCAATGCTACGTTAGCAGCGGCCGATTTTTCCATCGCCAATGCATTGCTGTAGGCAGAATAAGCATCGTTGCTTTTTAATTGCGAACGGTATGCATCGCCCATTGCAATCAGTAACTCAGCATCTTTAGGGTTAACGGCTTTACCTTTGGTTAAAACCGCGATAGCTGCGTCCGCATCGGCAGGCGTAATTTTCGAACCGTTAATTCCCTTGCTGCTGCCAGACACCGGCAGCAAATAGCTTAAACCGATATATTCATAGGGCTTACTGTTTTTACCAGCCACGGCAATAGCCTGGTTAAAATTGGATGTTGCGGTAGCATTATCTTTTTCGATATGGGCCACTGCGCCAATACCAACCATGTTTAATGGCGATTTGGAGTTTACGGCCAACCCTTTGTTAAATATTGCTTTTGCCGAATCGGCGTAATCCTGCTTAAGGTACACCCAGCCTAAGTAAAAAAAGTTTTCATCCTTGTCGGCCTGCGTGGTTGTCAGGTTTTTAAGCATCGATTTTGCTTTCTGATACTGCTCGGCATCTATAGCCTTTTTTGCATCGGCTAAACTCTGTGCAAACACCGATGACCCCAAAAACATCAAACCCAGCCCTGCTCCGGCTATCTTACTGATCATTTTCATTTTGCGTTAAATTTTTTTAAAGACGGTGGCTTTTAAAATGAACAGCTAATTTAAATAAAGCTGCAATTAAATGCCCCACCGGATTAATAATTTATTTTAGTTATTTAGTTGTTTCCACGCCCTAAAACGTGATTTAGTTAGTTACTTTAGTTCGCTACAGCAAAGTTGCATTTACAATAATATAAATTTTGGACTAAAAAACAACAAACAAGTTTAAACAAGTTTGTACAATATTATCTTACTGCACTATTTTCGATACAATATTAATCTCCCTGCCGGGGATATCAAACGGTAAAAGGCCCGATTTCAGAATTATGCGCTGCCCCCGGTCGCCGGCAATAAACGCTGCAAATTCCATACC
>JBDUDE010000887.1:0-6597 GCA_040003105.1 Mucilaginibacter sp.
CCATTCCTGGCAATACCTTTTTTACCCAAGTGTTTTTATCAATCAGCGAAGGGTCGGGGTATTTGTGGCAGCCTTTACAATAAATAAGAGACAACTCGCGGCCATTATCTACTTGTTTTTGTTTAACAGTTCTTAAATCAACCACGCGCAAACTCAATAAAATCGTAATAATAACTGCAGCGGCAGGAATTAATAAGATCACATACCTCACCTTCGGACTAAACAATTTACGCATGATGCCTGCAAATGCTAACGGTATAGGCCCGTTACACAAAAACTTCACGAACAAGCTATTGTCAACAGGCGTAAAATTTAAGTTAAAAATTGATTATTTCAGTAGATACAATTCAGCAGATAACAATCCACGGTTAAATATAATACCTACGATAATATAACGAGGTTGGTTTTTTTATTCTAGCGAAATTTTTACAACGTATCACGAATGTTACGTACCCGATTGTCTCAATTTTACCCGGCCATACCAGCCTTTTCGGATAGTTTTAGGGATAGGATAAAAAACTAGCGGGATTAAGTTTGAAGACTTAATCCCGCTAGTTTGCTTACAGGTGGTATAGTAAGTTATTTCTTAAAATTATTCCTTAATACTATAAAGGGAGTTTTTTTATCCCAGGTCGACTTAAATCCAGGCTGGAAATTATAGCCGGTAGAGAAATTCCCCAACACAATGTCAGGTTTTCCGTCATTGTTGATATCGCCAACATCTATACTCCACCAGCGGCCATATTGACTTACCGGTATAGTATAAGGCTTGTAACTAAAAGGCCCCTCCTGCTCAAAGTAAATACAGCCTTCCGCTGGATTATTCTTCAAGTCGGCAAAAAAAGCAGTAGTTACAATATCGAGTTTGCCATCACCGTTAAAATCGGCAGTAACAAACCTGGTGCACCCGTTGATAGGGTAAAACCATTGTTCCTTAAAATTAAAGTCGCCTGTATTTTTATAGAGATATAATCCGTGATAAGGCTTCAATATGCGCGAATCGTTAAAATTATAGCCACAGGTATAAATAAGATCAAGGTTCCCGTCATGGTCAATATCGGCCAGCTCAAAATCTGTCGACCCATATACCGGTGGAAAGCTCAATAATCGTTTTTGGGTAAAGGCGCCGTGTTGATCGTTTAAAAATAAAACCAATCCTTCATCGCCCCTGCCAAATAAAACCATAAGGTCGGGCCAGCCATCTTTATTAAAATCGCCTATAACTGCTTTTACAGCACCGGCCTTTTCCGAGATATTTACCTGCGTTACACTATGGTCGGCATTTTGCTTAAATAAATAAACGCCGCCTTTTAAACCACCCTGTCCGCAAACAACCCAGTCAACCAATCCGTCTTTATTAAAATCGCCAGATAAGGTCTGTACCGGACGCGCCAGTTCAGACGCGAAAACAGTAGGATTTAACTTTCGGCCATCGAGGTTAACACTTAATATCTTACCATTTGGGAAATCAACAGGGTCCAGTTGTCCAATAGCAGAAAATTCGGCGCTCATTTCGCCTTTTTCCCCTTTTACAAAACTTGCGTTTACCGCGGGCGACGGCAATATTACCGATTTGGCGAGCTTAAGGCTGCTATCCCATTCCTGCAAAATATTCGAAACGCCATCCGAAGTATAAATTTTGTGGTTGTAAGGATTTATGGCCGCCATGGCGGTATAGGCCACGTTAGGTTGCGCTTTAGGCTGAACCAGTGTAAAGCCGGCCATGCTATTAACCGCGTTAACGGGCGGTTTACGTTTTGGCAATGATTCGGGCGCCATTTTTTGATAATACGAGACGATATTCTGCCACTCAAGCAATGTTAAGCCTGACGTATCCCTTTTAAAATAGCCGCCAAGATAAGAAGTCATACCCAAATACTTACCCATGGCAGGTAAGGTGTGAAATTTCCAAACATCTTTGGTAAGCGCATTTGCAGGCACCAGGGCATGGCATTTAGTGCAATTTATTTGCACCAGGTCCTTGCCGTCAATAACAGTGTCGCCGGTAAGTGCATACCGATTACCTGTACCTGCCTGATTTTTACAGCCGGTAAGTAAAACGCTGACAGCTACGACAATAATTAGTAAATATATAAACGAAGGGAGCGTGTAAAATCTGTTACGCCTCATGTTGAACAAAGTATCCTGTTTTAATTAGTTAATTTTAATTTATTCCAAACAAATTCGGCCATCTGCTTACCTTGTTGCGCGCCCATCCGCGAACTATTAAGGTAATGAATACCTCCATAAAAGCGACTGATCGATGTCTCCTCGGCGGCCAACAAAAACGATTTGAAATGGCGCTGCATGCCGATGTATTTTAAATCGCTGGTATCCTGAAACTCAAAGTTATCACCAAAAAGGTGGGTTAACATAACGGCCGAAGCGGCGCTTATTGTTGAGTGGCCTGCAGTATACTCAGGAAAAGGCGGAGTTTGTAATAATGGCAGCCAGTTATGGTCAATCTTCTCGGTTATGTTTGTAACCGGTCTTGCGTAGCTGTATTTGTATTTTACCTCCCAGCAGCAAATAAATGCATCGTACAGGGCAACAGAGGTAAGAGCATATGCCTGCGCGGTTTTAACCCCATCAGCATGTGTTTTTTTACAGGCTATAGCAGTTATACCTATCCAGTGCCCGCCGGGAGTTATTTTTTTGTCGGCAAACATAAGGTGGCCATTGTGTTGTATAACAAAAGGGTTATCGTCCCAAAATTTCGCAATATCTGTTTGCTCCTTCGTTAGATTTTTATTGGTGTTGTATACGTCGGTATATTGTTTTACAAAAGCGCTGTTTTTATCCTCGCTGTACGGCGGCGGAGGCGGAGGCGAAAACAACGTTGACGTGTCGATTGCAAATGACTTCATGGTACCCCAGCAAAACTCTACGCCATCCATGTAATCAGGTGGCGTTGGGCGCCACTTTGCAGGGCTGTTTTCGCCCAGGTACTTAGGTTTACCCCTGCTTTGCGGATAGCCGTCGGCAGCCGATCTTTTTATTACCAGCTTTCCAATCTTTTCACCAAAATCAACAGACCGTGCGTAGGTCGAGTCGTCAAGGTTGCTTTTATACATCGCGTATACCTTGTCTTCATACTTTTTAAGCGTGTCTACCGAGAAGGTAATTTTATGCGCTACCGTAAAAAATGCCTTTGTAGCAGCAAGGGCAAAGTTATACTGTTTGCCTTTTTGCGGCTCAAGCGGTTTGCCAAAGCCTTTAAGCTGCGTAATTATCGAGTTATATTTGGGGTTGGCATAACGCATTGCCTCGTACGATGCCAGGGCCGTGTACCCATAAATGCGGGCCGCTACCGGGGGGGTAAACACATCGTAAATAATTACCTGGGTAAGCTGGTCTTCATTGTTGTGGAGCACATCGGCGTCACTCAGCATGGCGGTTTTTTGTTGTTGCTTACAGCTTCCAGCAATCAAAACGCCAACTAACACGGCTAATATTTTAAAACGTTTCATAAAAAGTATTAATTAAGGGGGATATTTCGTACGTGGCCATAACTATCAGTTACGGTAACTGTTTCCATTGTTTTATCTATATTAAAAAACCTGCCCGATTGCGACAGAAAAGATGTACCGTTATAAAATTCCTGTTTCCCGGTTTGTCCATTCTTATACTTAATAGTGGCAAACACGTCCAATGGATTGAGCTGAACAGTTTTAACGGGCCTTTTCAGCTCAAATACTTTCATCACATTGCGGTTTTGGGTGGCGGCAAGCAGGTAGTTGCCTTTAGCTCCACGCAGTTTTACCAGGGCCTTGCCGTCCCCGGGTATATAAACGCCGCTTTGCTGCAGGGTTAATGGCTTAAAGTTTCCTTTTCCATCGCCTTTGAGTATTAAGCCATTAAATGCATCATACCTGCCTGTCGAAACTTCTGTACCAAAATCGTTGCCGCTAATGGCCACATCAAGGTTTCCATCGCCGTCAAAATCATCAACCACCATACCGCTCAGCTGCGACACCTGTGCCTCTATTGGCAATGGCACCATGGTAAACTTGCCGTTGCCCTGATTTTGTAAATAGCATGATTGTAAAATATTGGCTTTGAGCCGTACTGCGCCTTTACGCATCTCCGGCGTAATCACCGAGTCGAACGTAGCAGTAGCAAACGATTTATAATTTTGGAATTTTACCCGCATGCCAATCATCTGTTTCACTATGTCATCCCGCGTTTGTGCCGGAAACTCTTTCATTTCGCCATCCTGATCTTTCAAAAAAACTGATGGAAATGCATCATAGCTTCCATTATCGTCAAAATCTTTGGCTGTAATATAAACAGGATATTTGTCTGTTGCTTTATAAAATGTATTTAACCCTGTGTTACCAACAATGTAATCTGTTTTGCCGTCGTGGTTAAAGTCGCCGGCGGCAATAGTGTTCCACCAGCCTAATTTATCGGCGATGCCGGTATTGGCTGTAATATCTTTAAATACGCCGTGGTCATTTTTCAGGAACGTTATTGGCATCCACTCACCGGTAAGTATCAAATCAGGCCATCCGTCGTTGTCAAAATCGGTAAATGCAGCATCGCAAACCATACCGATATTTTTAAGACCTTTAGCAACTGAGGCAGTAACGTCGGTAAATTTCAGATGTCCATCCTTACTGTCATTGCGTAATATGATGCTCGAAACAGGTTTTGGATATCGCCAGGGCTCAACACGGCCCGACACAAACAGATCAAGCTTTCCGTCTTTGTTATAATCAATTGCCTTTATGCAAAGTTTACTGGTAAAATTTTGCGGCAAGGCATCCTGCTGCAGCGTAAAGTTACCTTTTCCATCGTTTAAATAAATCCTGTCCTGGTAAAACGGCGAATTCGGCGTCTTTTCGTATCCTCCGCTGGCTATATATAAATCAAGCTTGCCATCGCCATTGGCGTCAAACAGCAGCAGGCCTTCGTCTTTAAATTGCTGCTTGGCCGTTCGTGGCGCGGCTTCAGCAAGTGGCCGCTGTATAAATTTCCCGCTTTCCTGCTGCAACAGTAGTTGGGCAGGAAACTCGGATGTGCCACCAACAATCATGTCATCAAAACCATTACCGTCAACATCGCCAACTGCCACGGCAGGGGTGTATTGTGATAGTTTATGAGGAATAAGTTTTTGTATGTTAAAATCGGCCAAATCTTCTTCTACGTGCCTATAGTGAACATCAACCAACTTAGTTACTTCGCGAAATAATGAGCCATCGTTTTTTTCCGGCAGGTTAAAAGAATAGTTCTCATGCGCATTGGCAATATCTACTTTAACCACCTGGTCGGTTTTAATATTTTTAAGTGTTTGCTTTTTATTGTTTTGCCACCTTATTACCACCGAGTCGATAACCGAGTCGCGGCCAAGACCAAAATGTGCAATATTTTGTATGGTTGAAAGATAGCCCCTGTAGGGGGTATTTTCATAAACCTGGTGCTTGCCATGTTCATAGTAGATATCGGCCCAGGCGCCTATGCCATTTATGTTTTGAGGGCCGCCTTTAAATTTTATCTGCAAATAATGCCCGTTGGCCTTATCCTTTTCGCGCGAGGTGTTTTTATAGATAAACGCCTCATCGTCGATATTATTGATCACCATATCCATATCGCCGTCGTTGTCAAGGTCCGCATAAACGGCTCCATTCGAAAATGACGGGTCTGTTAAGCCCCAGTTTTTAGTTACATCGGCAAACTCAAGGTTGCCCCCGTTTTTAAATGCGTAGTTGGGAATTTTAACGATCGGTATTTGGTCAAGAATTTGTTTCTTGCTGGCGATCAGGTAAGCCTCGGCCCTGAATGTGGTAAAATCGTGATCGGTAACATCGCGGGGGTAACCGTTTGTTATTATTATGTCGCGGAAGCCGTCATTGTCAAAATCGGTAATTAAAGGGCACCAGCTCCAGTCAGTCTGGGCTGTGCCACTTAAAAATGACGTTTCACTGAAAGCCGGATCGCCTATCGAGTCATTCTGCCCCGGCCGGGGGCCCTGGTTTACCTGAAGTGTATTACGGTTATATTGATACTGGTAACCATAATAATCGAAATTTTGGTACAACTGGTAAGTATTTGAGCCCATAAACATTTTGCGCCGGTAATTATCCTCGGGGCTCATGTCAAGCTCAAAAACATCGGCCAGGCCGTCATTATTTATGTCCTCAACATCCTGGCCCATGGCGCTATTGGCCGTATGTTTAAAGTACTGCTTTGATTTGTCGGTAAAAGTACCGTCGCGGTTATTAATGTATAAAATGTTGTTGCTTAAAAAATCGTTGGTAACATAAATATCTTTCCAGCCGTCCCGGTTAATATCAACAATGCTCGCGGCGTGCCCGTATCCTTCAATTGAAATATTGGCCTGTTTTGAAACATCGTGATAAACACCGTGCTTTAAAACAGGGTCCCAGTCATTACGGTAAAGGCGGCCGGTGCTTCTTTTTGACCCATCTTTAATAATGGGCCTGAAACTACTGGTATTTTCATTTGATTGCGCCTCGTTAACGGTTAAGTACATGTCAAGGTCGCCATCGTTATCATAATCAAAAAACGAGGCCATGGTTGAATGTACGTTTATATCAAGGCCGTATTCCTTCCCCATTTCTTTAAAATGAGGGA
>JBDUDE010000513.1:0-1988 GCA_040003105.1 Mucilaginibacter sp.
GGTTGTTGATTCGCAGGCCAACAGTTTTTCGGTGGCAATTATCCCTTATACCTTTCAGCACACCAATCTGCAGAAGGTAAGGGTAGGCTCGGTGGTTAACCTGGAATTTGATATCTTCGGCAAATACGTTGCCCGGCTGATGCGGCGTTAATTTGCTAACTGCGCCAAACGGCTCTTTACAAAAGTTATATAAGTAGTTTGTCTTTCCGATGGCCGGGATGCCAGGTACTTTTTATAATACAGCAAGGCATTCTTTTTATCCTTCAATTTATTATCATACAAATTGGCAAGCAGGTAATACAATATTGGGCTTTCGCTAAACTGCAAGGCTTTTTGATAAGCGAGGGCAGCTTTTTTATGCCATTCGAGCTTTTCGTCGGCATCGGCTATCTCACCATAGTAAGTAGCGATATTGGGCGATACTCCCTGCAAAATGGATTGTTTTAAAAAGTAAATGCATTGCTTTTGGTCGTTAAGGCCCTTAAAGCATAGCGCTGTGTAGTAATAGGAATATTCGGTTTGCTCAATGCCGCGCATGCTTGCAAATGTTTCGGCGCCGCATGCATAGTTTTTAAGGTTGTAATAGGATATGCCGAGTTTGTTTAATATTTCGCCGTTTATAATGCCCAGGTTAAGCAGCTTATTGCACTCATCAACGGTTTCCGGCCATTTCTTTTCGGTGTAAGTTAGCTTCATCATACTTAATAAAATCACCACGTTCTCGGGGTCGTTTTCTGCTGCCTTGTTCAGCACCCGCAGCGCATCGTCAAAGCGTTTTAGCGAAGTATAATAATCGCCAAGCTCGCTGGCCACATCTGTATCAAACGGGTTCAACCGGTTAGCTTTATCGTAGTATAAAACAGCATTAACAGTATCATGCTTACCCTGCGCAATAGCGCCGAGGTGACCATAAACCGCAACATTGGTGGTATCCTTAGCAATAATCATTTTATAATACTGTTCGGCCTTTGCCATATTGCCGCGCCTTAAATTTATTCCAGCCATATTAAACAGCATATTTTGGTTGGTGGTATCTAAATTATAAGCACGTTGATAATAACCCTCGGCCTCAGGTAGCTTATTGGCCATTTGCGACGCATAAGCCAGGCGCGACAGCACTTTTAAATCGGTGACAGGCTCCGGGAAATTCTTCTTCAGGTAATCGGCGGCTTCCAGGTACCGTTGCCCCTGGTAATATTCCATCAGCAAGGCATCGTCAACCTTGCCGGCTAGCTGGGCAAATGCGGTTGTTATAGTTAAAATGAGTAGGAGAGATGTTAGTAGACTTTTCATATAACTAAATTATTAGTTATAAATGATAAAAGCAACTTTTCAAACAATTTAATATAAACGAGGTTGTACTACTAAATACAAAAACACATCACTATGGATAAGTTAAAGAAATTTGGGCTAATGGAAAAGATTGTCCATGAACTGGAAGATTTAAAAAATAGTCAGCAGGCAATCATACAAAAACTGGCGAAAATAGAAGTAGATAACATGGAGCTTGGCGACAAACGCCTTGAAAAAGACTTGCCCGATATGCATCAGCGCGTAGCGGATAACCTGGATACCATTGCGGCAATCCTTGAGGATTTTGCTACGCAAACTGACAATTATAGCAACAGTAATAATATTGCTGCCTTGAAAGAACAGGACGCGATAGATAAGCTGTAAAGGCTTAAAAGGCGGTTAAAGCTGAAAGGTAAAAGGCGAAAGGTTGTGAATCTTTCGCCTTTTGCTTTAATGGGTTCCGTTAAATTTACCAAGTTTGCAAAACTTCGTAAATTCTTTCGCCTTTCGCTACTGATACTGTATATAAACCGGCGCCGGTTTCAATTGCAAAACCTCTTTCATAGTCAGCAAACGGTGCGGTGGTTTCTGTATATCGTTTTTATAAAACAACTTGAAGCCGGTAAACTGTACGGGTTCGCCTTCAATAAAATAATGGTAAGTCCCTTTCTTTAAATCGGGGCCGCCCCAGCCGT
>JBDUDE010000159.1:0-1987 GCA_040003105.1 Mucilaginibacter sp.
TCCAGGCCAAAAGGTTTGGTTATAATGGCATCGCAGCCGCAGGCCAGCAAATCATCCTTATTTAAATAGGCCGAGCATATTATAACAGGAATATTCCTCAATTGCGGATGTGCTTTCACCTCGCGGCAAATATCATCGCCACGGGTGCCGCTTAATTTATAATCAAGCATCAACAGGTCGGGCATATGTGCCAGTATATTTTCAATAATATTTTCGGTTTCCGAAGTAATAGTTACTTCGAATTTTTCATATGATAGCGCTTCTTTAACAATATCCAGCACGTACTGGTTATCGTCGAGCATTAAAATCCGCTTACGCATAGTTAATTAGTTGGGTTGAGTATGTTTTTCGGCAATACGTAACAGACTTATAAGTTGGCAATCGGTTTAATTGGTTAATAATTATATAACGGATGCCACCAGCTTTTATTTGATTTTGGCGGCAAATTTGAGCCATGAACTGAATTGTTACAAAAAGCTTACATTTATTATAATGTATAAAAACAAGCTGTTATTTTTTTGCCGGCGGATTAGTTGTTGGGGCTGCAATAGGCTTAGCAGTTAACAACCTTGCAGTGGGCATGGGCGTTGGCGCCGCCCTTGGTTTAATATTTTCCCGGCGCGCAAGGATACGGAATAGTTAGTCCGAATCCCGATAGCTATCGTGACAGGAAAGTCAGTAAAGACCGACAAGATGGATTTTAGTACCGTCTTATCGCTAACTCATCACTGCTGCTTCTTTCGAGCTTCCGGACTTTTCGGACTTTCCGAACTCCACTCAAAAATCATGATAAATAGCCCTGAAAGTACTGCGCAGTCCAAACGTTACTTGTACTGTATTACGGCTGCCCAGGTCATTACTTTCTTTGCGCACCAGGCCGCCAAGCTCAAAGCGCAGGTTATATTTGGGGTTGATAAGATACGATGCTGTTGCTTCGCCAAAATAAAACGTGGTAGGTACACCCTGCCCTACCCTGGTTTCGGTGATTGATGCAGAAGTTGATGTATAAGTTAACTCGTTACCATAATTTTGCCCGGCCGGGTTGCGCCCATATTTGGCGTAATTAACCTGCCCCATAAAATCAAAGTTGCCTACCGAATAATTCAGTATGCCTATAAACTCCCTGAAGTTTGCACCAAGCGGGTCGCCCAGTGGCTCGCTGTAATCGGTATAGTTTGTAATTATTTGCGGGCTGGTGTAGGCAAACGGTTTTACGGTGTTGTACTCAAATAAATAACTAAATCCTTTCACGTTAAACAAGTCGCCGCCACGAACACCCAGTTGGTAACCATCTGTATTGGTATTATCCATCAATAATTGCCCGTAAACCGCTGTTTTGTCAAATATTTTATATTTGCCCGTAAAGCCTGCCAGCACGTTATCCGGCTGCGACTTCGGCCCAATCGAACTTGCAAAAAACAGGGGGTTGATCAAATTAGCATCAAACCCGTGCGGGTTACCATTATCATCGGCCTCCTGGGTTATTACCGCGTTAAACACGCCCAGCGACAATCTGTTCGTTACATTCCAGTCGAGGTAATGGAAAGCTGCCCATTTGCGGCGGTTATTGCTAAAGGTATCAAAATGTACGGCGTTTATATCTTCCAGGTAGGCCCACATTATCATATACTGCACTTTGCCAAGGTTTGCCGTCAGGCGCAGCAATGGATAGTTGGCAGCAAAATCTGATAGCAGCAGCGACCGGTAACCATCGCCGATAAAAGTTTTATCGGTCCCCAGCGTAATATTTAACTGTTTAATAGGTGTATACGAAATC
Organism: Mucilaginibacter sp.; assembly: GCA_040003105.1. Classification (GTDB taxonomy): domain Bacteria; phylum Bacteroidota; class Bacteroidia; order Sphingobacteriales; family Sphingobacteriaceae; genus Mucilaginibacter. The sequence goes on from JBDUDE010000159.1 coordinate 1,778, forward strand.
ACCGCCGTTGCGTACGACCAATCCTGGCTACCCAACGCGATGCCGTTATAATTGCGGTTATACGCCTGGCCGGGTACAAACGCGTATTTGTTTATTATATCGTTATAATAGCCCGCAAACCTCGCCGAGTTTTCAAAACCACTGCTATAAAACGATAGCTTGCTGCCAATCGTTCCGCCAAGTTGAAAACCGCGGGTATTCATGTTTGTA
>JBDUDE010000915.1:0-6567 GCA_040003105.1 Mucilaginibacter sp.
TCAAGTATTTAAAAAACCTAACGAATATGAAAACCTATCTTACACTATTAATTGCACTGCTATTTTCAGCAACTGCCTTTGCACAGGATATCCCTGCCCGCTGGGATGAACTCGTTGCCAGCGATTTCCCGAAAGCATTGGAGAAATCGTCAAAAACCTGTATCCTGCCTATCGGGATATTGGAAAAACACGGGCCGCATTCACCCATAGGCACTGATTTAATTCATGTGCGCGAGTGGGCGGCACGGGCTGTAAAATCGGAATATGCGGTGGTATTTCCTGATTATTTTTATGGACAGATAAATGAAGCGCGCCACCAACCCGGCACCTTTGCATTGCCAAGCGATATTATTTACAAGTTGCTGGAAGCTACCTGCGATGAAATTGCCCGCAATGGATTCGACAAAATCGTTATTTTAAACGGGCACGGCGGCAACCCGGAATTTTTGCACTTTTTCATGCAGTCGCTGCTGAACAAACGGCACAATTATGCTGTGTATCTATACAGCCCCGGTCGTGCGGATGCCGATTATAATAAGCAATACCGCCAGATGCATAAATCGCCTATGGCTAACGACCAGCATGCCGGCGAGGACGAAACATCAGTTTTGATGTACTACCGCCCCGATTTAATGCGTATGGACAGGGCATCCAACGAAAGCGGTGCCGACCAAAAACGCAGCGATTTACCAAATCTCTATACACCAATATGGTGGTACTCATCATACCCCAACCACTATGCCGGTGAAGGCGACAAGTCAACTACCGAATTTGGCAAGTTTATTACCGAGCACGAAATTGCGTCGTTTATAAAAGCATTGAAAGAGGTAAAAGAGGATAACAAGACTATCCCGCTGCAAAATGAGTTTTTTGACAGGGTGGATAAGTTGAATAAGTAGGACTTTGAGAACTTACGAAGTTTCAAAACTTCGTAAGTTTGGTAAACATTTTGATTTAAGGCAATTTATCCAATTCCACGTCCGGTGCTTTTTCACCGCCGGGCCTTGTTAACTCTATCCCGCGTTTGGTATAAGTGTTAAAAAAGCCGCAGTTTTTAAGGTAGAATGCACCCCCGTCAATTCCCCCGGCATAGTCCATGCGGTAGCCCTTCATAGCGGTGGCATCGTTTGTAAAATGGGCTTTGGTTATCTCTGTCCAGTGGCCATTGCTGTCGGCAATCCACTGGTTATTGAATAATACATGGCGGGTGGTTATGCCATTTTCCGGCTCAAAATTCTCTAAAAACGAATGGAGGCCTTTCAGGTATGTATTTGTTTGCGGGCGACTAAAGCTCGCTATCAATTGCCATTTGCCTAGCTCAGGCGCAAAAAACCAGGTGGTGTAGGTGGTGTGGTTATTACCGGTAGGTTTGGCTTGTACCAGGAATTTGTAGGTATTGCCTGCCTTCCAGTTGTACAGCATATAGCTTTGTCCGCCAGAGCCTTCGTTACCAAACTCGCCGGTATGCACATTGGCGCCTTTTTTTAGCATCACGATTTTTTGGCTGTCGGGTATGGCCTTTGGGTCATCCGTAGTAAACGGGCTCCAAACTGAAAAGAGGATATGCCTTTCAGTCGGTGAATTTACCTGCATGCCAAAATAACCTACGTTAAACCCATCCGCCATAAAGTACGAGCCCAACACATCATTTCCAACCGGCACCGTTACTTCGTTATAAAACCATTCAATGTTAGTATTGGGTAGTTCATAAGCCAGGTGCACTGATGGTCCCCTTCTACCCCAATGGAAGTAGTTACCTTCGTTATTTGGCACGTAGGAGGTTTTGGCGTTGATAACCGTACCACTCATTTTTATGCTGCTAATGTTTGCAAATGTTTTACCGGTTTTACTTACTCCTTTTATATCAATTGCAATGTACCCGGTATCAACAGCATTCCATTCGCCCACGTAATAATTTTTTATTTCCGAATCGTAGGCTATAATATTTTTTGTTGATTTTAGAGCAGTAACAGCGATAACGCTTTTACCTTCAAACACTGTCATGTCCAGCCACAGTTTGAATTTGCCCTTAATATTTACACGCACATAAGCCTTAAACGTAACGCTGCTACTCGTCCAGTCCACAATGCCACGGTCTGTAATGGTGCCCCCAACAGTATCCTTGGCTACCCGCCAGGCATTCCCGCCTAAAGGGATGGTTATTGTGCTGTCTGCATTTTTTGCGATGTACTGGGTACGGTGTTCTATTTTGGTAAAGCTCGTCGCCAAAAAGGTTACGGCAATCAGCACTATTCCGGTTATTACTTTATTTATTCTCATCAGGTTATTTTGTACCATTAATTATTAGCAACCAGCCTTTTCCTTTCTCAACCTTAATATCGTCACCGTCGTTAAATTTAGTCGCCTGCTGAAAGTTTTTTACTTCGGGCGCAGTGATGGTTGCCGTTGCCGGGTTCAATCCAAGTGCTTTCCAGTCTATTTTTAGTTTGATGTTAACATCATCGGCTGCCCAGCTGGCTATAGATACCAGCACTTTTCCGGGCTTTTTGTAGATAGTTGCCAGCACCTCCGCATTGTTCGTTTTTACAGGATTGGTGTCCACCCAATAGCCAATCATTTTTGTGCCCTGCATGCCAAAATCGTCCCAAACCTTCCAAATCGGGCGTGGGTCGGCGTTGTCGCTCCAGGGCATGCGGTTGGTCATGCCGTAAATCATCCCGCGCCACGGGTTGCCGCCACCCTGCAGCATTTCGCCCATTAAGCCGAATGGTATACCTGATACTTCGGTTAAAAAGAAATCAGGCGTATTTTTCTCGTAATCAAAATACTCCCCAAACCAAAGGCGGTTTAAATACGGAAAATGTTCCAGGTACAAATTGCCGCTATTGTTAAAGCCGTCGCTTTTGTTGTATTGATTGGCCGAATGCAGGTCAATAATACCAGGGTGACCGTTTTTTGTCAATACCCGCTTTACACGTTTCATGGTGATGCGGTCAAAAGCAACGTCATCCAAATAAATGCCGTCTATGCCTACATTCTGCACCAGCCAGTTCATCCCCTCTACATAGTAGTTGTGCCAGCGGCTCATGCCGCTATTTATCAGTGCTGCATCTTTATATTCAGGAACATACCAGGCGGCAATGTAATCGTCTGCCACATGCTCCTGCAACCACGAATATCCTCCCCCCTTGCCGGGCGAGTAAATCTCGTGCCCCAGGCTGCGCATCGGGAAAGTTTCGTAAGCGCTGTTGGAGAGTTCGCGCACGGTGTTATAAATCTTCACCTTCAGCCCCAATTGGTGTGCAGAATCGATATAACTTTTCATCTGGTGCCACCTGATGAATGGATAGTTGATGTATGGATTTATAGGCGTACCATGATGAATATTGACAACCGTGGCACCGGTTTGCTTAATACTGTCCAAACTGGTGTATTTATGATAAAAGCGGGTTGACCATTGGAAGTCGGTATTTATGGGATGGAAAGGCGTTATCAACAACGTGAAATTATAATACAGCACATCACCCTTTTTCATGCTACGCGCGCCGCTGTAGTTGCTTACCATCGTGTAGTTATCCAAATCAGCAATATCTATACCGCCTTTACCATCATTCCCCCATGATTTTGGCAGCAGCAACGGCTTTTGCAGGTAAAAATTGGTATTCAACGGGCGCACATAGTCTTCATCGCGCAGTGAATATTGTAAGCCGGCATTTACGTCACCAATCCAGGCGCCATCCTGGTTTTTGTGGGCCACGTCCCATTTCCATTTATAACTACCGGGCCGTTTTTCGCCTTTTAAGTTAAGGCCCATCATATACTTAGCAGCATCTGAACGCAAAGGGATTTCCATCCTGATGTCCTTTAAATCCACATCCTTCAAAGCCGTTAATTTAACCGTGTAAGCTGCAAAGCCATCAAATTCAATCGAACCGCTAATATCCATCCGCAAATTAGCCGATGTATTGGTTGCAGTCCATTTAACTGTGCCGGGGTGTTTTTCGGTAAATTTCATGCCTTTGGGTTGCCAAACTTCTGCCCCTTTTTCATTTTCGGCAATTAATTTTATCGGTTGATACAGCACGTCTTTAGCTTTTGCTGAAAACGAGGTCATCTCGGGTGTAAAAAAAGTTTGGATACTTTTAGGGAAACCGGTTTTATCCAACGTAACCTTACGACCAAGCAGCGCGACGCTATTATCCTTTACTATCAAAGGGGTATAGGGACTTATCACATCATTTTGCTGCGCCAGCGTGGAGTTTAGCCACGTTAAGCGGGTTTCTTTCCAGGGTTCGTTAATGCCACCGTTAACCGCGGCAGTTGCAGCCACTTTGATGCGTATACCTATTTTTGTAGTCTCTGCATTTTTGGCTGATACAGTTACCGTTCCTTCGTATGTACCTGCTGCCACAGTCGCCGGCACGTTTACCAGGCACCACATCGCCTGCACTTCGCCCTTGCTTATATCAACCAGTTTAGTAAAAGGTTTTGCGTTATAATCGGTACCACTATTATTAATACACGACATTAATTTTGATGAAATTACCTTCCCCGATTTGGTCCTCAGATCCGAAAACGAAACCTTAACACCGCTTAAATCTTTTGCTGCCGGATAAATGCCCAACTGGTACGAATAATTTTCGCCACGTTTTGCATCACCGCTAAAAACACTTTGTACTCCGTTCAATATCCAGCGCTGTGGCAAGTCGTGCTTCATTTTTATGATGTTCAGCCTGTCTTCGGGGAATACCAAATACGTTTTACCTGCGTTTTGCTCAATTAATTTATCAACTTCTGTTTTAGTAGCAATTACCTCCATGGGGTAAAAGCTGTTCATAGCGTTTACCGACTCTATACTTTCAACTTTAGCTCCTATAGTGGCGACCGATTCTTCTATTTTATGGCTCTTTGGCAATAACCCAAGCCACTCATCTGATGCCGTTTGCTGCGGTTTCAGGTATTTTACATTCGGGTAATTTGATTTTCTGTCGACCTTATAAGGCATATAATACACAAAATATTTCCTGTGTCCCGGCAGTGGTTCAAAATACAGCGCACAACTTTCGCGGTTTAATGAAGTTACGGACACATTTAAGATTCTTTCGTTTGACGACGAATCAACAACAATTAAGGCTTTATCTTCCGGGTGTAAATCAGGACGGCGCCAGTTTATACTGGCAGCAAGCACTTTTGCCGGAATCGGCGGGGCAAGGAGTACTACCCGATGGTTACCCAACGAATCAGCATCCCAATCATTATTTTTTATAATATATTTAGTTTGCTGCGCAATGGAAAGCTGGCAAGTGAGGGTAAAAATGGCTAAGTAAAAGTATTTATTCATTATAGCGTTTATAAGGAATGCTAAATTAAGAAATACTTTACCTGTTAAAGGTATGCTACGCAATCGTTTGCGCGGAGAATGTTGGGGGAAACGCCGTTATCTGCGCTGGATTAAAATCCGGCGGAATATGAGCTCGTTACGTTCGCTGGATTAAAATCCAGCGCTACAATATGGGTCGAGGCTACGCCTCTGGAATTTGGACAAAGAAAAATTGCTTAACACCTTACCCGGCAAAGAGCCGTAGGCTCGGCCTATTTTGCAGCGCCAGATTTTTACCCGGCGAAGAATGCACAGCGCGGATTTTTACCCGAAAAATCATTTCAACATAACCTTCGTTGCCCCATACCCAAATTTTTCCTTCCTTGCATCCATAAAAGTTTGAATCTTTTGGTGCTTACCCAGCAACTTATGAATTTCGTGCCGTAAAATGCCGTTACCGGCACCGTGTATAAAAATAATCTCCGGCAGTTGATGCACAATAGCCGCATCAAGGAATTTGTGAAAAGTATCCAATTGTACCTTCAATATCTCGCCGCTATTTAAAAACTGGTAGTCATCGCGCAGCTTTTCAATATGCAAATCAACTTCAGTACGCGGTTTTTCAACAACCGCTTTTTCATCTGCCGATTGAAAAAAACTTTCTTTCAGTTTTTGGGCATCAATTACCATTTCCGGCTCGTCCAATTGAATCAGCCATCCGGCCTGGTTCAGCACCGGTAGCGTTTTTTTAGAGCCAGAAAAATCCTTCGCTTTAAATTTTTCTGAAACAGCCAAAGGCGCAGGTGGTTCGGTATTCTGTTTGGTGTGAAAAACAACATGAAAAATCAGCTTAGGCCAAAGCTGCAAATCAGCCAGTTGTGCCGAATAAATTTTTGTAGCGGTATTTGGCGCTGCCAATCCACCAAACTCACCTTTAAAAACAGACTGCTTTTCGGTAGTTAACGATGCCAGCAATTGGAAAGAAGTATCATTAATTAAATAAAAATGCACTACCGAATTTGCCTTGGCATCGTTTACAACGCCAACGTATACGCCTTTTGTTTTAAACTCACCGGTCTGGACAGGCGTTTCGTCAACATCATTAGTTTTTTTACTGCCCGGCGCCTCGTAGCCGTGCACTGTAGTCACCTTGCTGGCCAGCACCGGGATCTCAAAATCGTCCTCGCCGGTTACTCCTATCATCTGGTCGTCAATAATGCGGGTTACAAAGCCCTCCATCTTCTCGTCCACAAAACGCACAAAATCGCCTAATTTATATTTCATAT
>JBDUDE010001005.1:0-6564 GCA_040003105.1 Mucilaginibacter sp.
CATCGATTTGAGTTTGGATAACGTTGAAAAAACATCCGGCGGATATAACCTCGCCATAAAAAATATCGGTGGTTTTGCAGTTCCGTTTGATGCCGTTGTTACCTATGCTGATGGTTCGACCGAAACCATCCATCAAACCCCGATAGTTTGGAAAAAAGACCAGAAAAACATCTCGGTAAAAATTAAAACCGATAAAGAAATAAAATCAGTAACCGTTGACGGCGGCATTTTTGTGGATGCCGATATGAAGAATAATACCTGGCCGGTGGTTGCGGCTGCAAAATAAGCGAGACGTTTTTTGTGTTGGAAATAATTGAGAGCCCCGGAGAAAGTCCGGGGCTTTTTTGTAATGATAAATATTGTACCTAATAGATTACAACACTGCCAGGTTGGGGAAATCTCTGTAGGCGATTTTGAATCTCGACAAATTCAAACTTGCGCCGTAGGTGCAAAACGTCGGTAGAAAAAACCGGCCCCCAATTTTTGCGCCGTAGGTGCAACACTTAGCGAACTATTTATTCCAGCGGTTTAAAAATATAACGGTCATCATATTCCATTCCAGATTCATCCAAAATGTGTTTATATTCTTCTAAAAATGTCTTTTTCCGATGATGCTCTTCCTGGCCTTCAATGTATTTGCAAACTGCCGGTATTTGTGAACGCGAATAGGAAAACGCGCCATACCCCTCCTGCCACCTGAAAGTTGAAGAATTGAATTTTTCTTTGTTTATCCATTCAGACGAATCGCCCTTAACTATTCTCATTAAATCAGACAACGACTGATTTGGCCTGAATCCAAAAAGAAGATGTAAATGGTCCGGCATCGCGTTTATCGAAATCATTTTGTGTCCATTGTTCTGCACAATACCGGTTATGTACTGGTGCAAGCGCTCTTTCCATAAAGGTTGAATTACGGACAGCCGGAATTTAACCGCCATCACGCATTGAATATGTATTTGTGTGTAGGTATTAGACATGATTGTGATAAGTTTTGCAATTTGGTTTAAATATACTAATCGGGATATACCATCGCAATAAAATGTGTGATATGCAGGGTGGATAAGTTGCGTACCTACGGCACGCTAAAATATCTCATGGGGTTTTCTACCGACGTTTTGCACCTACGGCGCAACATAGAAAAACTCAAAATCTGTCAATGCGTCTAAATCCGCAGCGTCTTTCGGACTTCCGGACTTTCCCGACTTTCGGACTAAAATCTACCCCTCCGCCTGCTCAATCAGCTTACTCCACCCCTTGTCCCCTGCATTTTTAATCTCTTTCTTCCTTGCTTCCATCACCTTTTTTATGCGCGAACTATAAGCCCAGCAGGTGCTTTGGCGGATGGACAGGATTTCAGAAAGCTTGTGCGATGATATTTTGCCGTTGGTGGAATACATCAAAAATATCATATAAAACGCCTTATTGATGGGGATGCGTGTGTTTTGCAGGATGGTATAAGCGATAACCGATTCCTCATACCCGCATTTGGAGCAGCGGCGGCTGTAGGGCAAATGACCATGACCATAATGGGTATTACTGCACTTGCGGCAGGTATAACCTTTGTCCCATTTAAGGTCCGACAGGAATTTAAAACAGGTTTCCCTGTCGGGGTATATTTTACTGAACTCCTCAAAATCCACCTCGGTCGACATCACGCGGTCGTGGCTAATTTTTTCGATATCCTGGTGCAGAGTGGTGTTATCTTTTTCAAGCAACACATTCATCCGCGAAATTTCCTCGGCCTGCTGTTGCAGCAGTATGTTTACTTCTTTAAGCTCTTCGTTCTGGTGCTCAATTAAGGATGATTTTTCAACCAGTTCTTTGGTGCGTTGCTGTACCTGCGCTTCAAGGTTACGGTTTAAAGCATCTTTAAGTTCTTCGTTAAGTCTTAACTGCCTTATCGCCTGCAGTTGTGCCTTTTCCTGTTGCTTTTTTAGCAGGCGCACTTTATCGCCTATGGCAAATGATATAAATACCATCTCCATAATAAAGCAAAAGCTAAGGCTGTAATAGTTGGCCGCGGTTACCGGCAGCCACCATAAGTTTAGTGCGATTAGTGCCTTTATTACAAACCCCGTTAGTAAAAACGAATAGCCGATTACAAAAAAACGGGCTGCGCGGTAGCCTTTTATCAGCACATAACAACCGGTAAAAAAAGCCAGCGAGAGTGGCACTATCTCGATAATTTTATAGCTGAACCAGTTGGGATTAACAGTGAGGCATAACACAAAGTACAGGGTTCTTAACCCTATGACCCACCAAACCAATTTATTGAGCCTTGGCGCGTTGACCTTTAAATTGAGCAGGCTCTGCGTAAACAATACCGAAAATATACTGGCCGAAAATAGCGCGATGCCATAAGCATTATGGTTCCACATAGGCGAACCGGGCCAAACGTATTGGTAGGCGATGCCATCAGCACACATTTCATACAAACCAATGCTGAGGTTATAGGCCACGTAATACAGGTACTGCCTTTGCCGCATGGCGATAAACATCATCAGGTTATACAGGCCGAACACCAGTATCATCCCATAAAAAACGCCGAAGAAAAAGTACTCCTCCAACGCGTAAGTGATAAACCAGCTAACCGAGCGCAACACCATGATAACATTTACAGGCTGGTGCGATTTGATGCGAACGTAATAAACCTGCTCGCCTGCTATGCTATTATCTACATTAAGCGTGAAATTTTTGTGCTGGTAAAAACGTGCCTGGAATGGCCTGCTGCTGCCCAGCAAAGTGGCTTTGTAATTGTTGTTTTTGTCGGGTGCGTAAACAGCGATACTATCTATCGTCTGGTCGAAAAACTCTATTATCCAGCTGTTGCGCGATTGCGGGTTATGATTTATTTTAAACCGGTACCAGTAGGCGGTATTAGGGTTCACGGTTGTGGGGGTAGCCACCGGGTTGGCTTTAAACTTATTTGTAAGGGCCAGTACTTTTACATCGTTTATGTTAAGCGTGCCGTGCAGGTCTTCCAGGCAATAAAGCTGGTTGTACCTAAAAATTTGTTGTTTGGCCGTATCGCTGATAAATACAGCGTGCTGAGCGAAGGCTGCAATTGCAAAGCACAGCAAAAATGGTACAGGCAGAAAAAATCTCAATAAAAATTTACTCATGCGCACAGGGGCTTAGTAACGCTTTTGGTTTATTTTGTCTACGTTTTCTCAATAAATTAGTTGCGCAGGCCCAGGTTGTACGCAATGTTAACATTTTTACTTTTACAATCCTATTAAGGGTAAATGATACAGTTAATATTAGGTAAAAGCATAAAGGCAAAAGGTTGCTTACGGCACCTTAAATCCTAAAGCTTCCATATACCCTTTGTTGGGTTTGCAGTTTTCAAACTTGCAATTGTTTAAAAAGCCGTACAACGCTTTCACCAGTTCTTCGCGGTTTTCGGGGGCCGCCTTGCGGATATCCTCGAAAGTGGTGCGGTTTTTCTCCGTATAGTCAATCACCTTGTCGTACCCGGCAGGCACGTCGAAAGTGATGATACCCGCCGTATTATCCAGTTTTTTATAGGGCCAGTAATGCCAGCCGATGTTGTTTTTCTCAAGTAAATCTTTAAATGTTTTTACCCATTCGTCTTTGTTCTCGCCGGTTTCGCCGCAATAAATAGGCACGTTGTATTTATTGCTGAAATCAACATAATCCTGTATTACATTTTGGGTTGGCTCCGTCCAGTATTTATGGAACTGGTAAATCAATTTTGAATCAAATGGCGGCCCGAAAGGCTTAAAGTTGCTGTCCCATTGTGCGCCACCCAAAATCACAATGTGGTTTTTATCAACCAGTCGGATGGATTTTGTTATCTCCTTATAAAGCGGCTCAAGGTATTGGTTAAACTCATCAGCCTTAAAATAAGTTGCGATAGGTTCGTTCAATAAATCATAGCCCATTACAGTTGTTGAATTGGCATAATGCGCAGCAATACGTCGCCAAATATTAATGGTTAACTGCTGACTTGCCTTGCTTTTAAACAGGAAAGGATAACCATATCCATCGTCAATATTATCGCCGGTTTGGCCGCCTGGAGCGGCATGCATATCCAGCATAACGTATAAGCCTTCCTTTTTGCACCAGCCAATCACCCGGTCCAGCAGCTCAAAACCGCGGTTGGGGTTGTTTTCGCCCATATAGCTTTCCGCAGTGAAAAGCCGGTAGTTAAACGGGATGCGGATGGAGTTCATCCCTGAGGCTTTTAAAAAATGAATATCGGCAGCCGTGATGTAGGTGTCCTGGTATTTTTTCCAGAAGGTTTTCACATCTTCGGGGCCAAGTAGCTCAGACAAGGCCTCGTTTATCAGCTTTGGCGAGTTTACGCTTTTAAACTTAAACATGTAACCCTCGGGTACCAGCCAGTTGCCCAGGTTGGTACCCCGCATTATAAATGGCTTATTATCCGTGCCAATTACCTGTTTGCCTTTAACGGTGATAAATTTCCCGGGCTGGGCGTTAATAACTACCGGTCCCATTAATCCCGAAAGCAACAAAACTAAAACTAACTTTTTCATGGTTTGTAATGTTCTTAAATACTATTCCATTTACTTTTGAAAATACCGCTCCCCAGGTTCCGGACGTAATAGACCCACTGGCTCCTCCTGCTCCTTTAGGTGGAGAACGTCGGTAGAAACCCAGGTTAAATTTAGCGTGCCGTCAGGTACGCACACCGCGTTTATATATTAGCGGGTCAGGCAGCGTACCTACGGCACGCATAATCTTTCTTTTTCATTTCTACCAATATTTAGCACCTACGGTGCATCTTTCCACTTGAGGACCTGGTGCGATTGGCGTTCAACTGGCGTAACGATATTTTCTCTGTTGATTCCTGACTCTATTTCCTACCATACATACGTAGCCGCAGCACCGCCCGGCAATGTACTGGTCACTATCTTATTATTAAATTGAATATTAAAAGTTGCATCACTGCCGCCGGTGTTAAATACAATCAGCACCTTGCTGCCATCTGTGTTTTTAAAAGCCACGTTTGGCGTTATCAATAACTCGGACGATTTAATCCGCACCGCTCCCGGCCTTACAAATTTCGAGGCATGAGCGATAATATAGTAACTAACATTCCGCGACACGCTTGAGCCGGTGATGGTTAATGCGCCCTGGCAAGTGCTGCAACCGCCATTAGTATGCGGCCCGAAACTGGCATCTGTAGCCAGGTTCCACTCCAGCACATTGCGGCTCCAGTTTTTTGGTGCGCCAATAATCAGGTTAACCAAATGCCAGTTAAGGTCGCCGGCAAAACTGCCCGTTGATGGCGTATACTGCTCAGTAAAATAAAGGTTTTTGGAAGGGTAAGCATTGTGCACTGTTGACAAAGCGCTAATGCTGCCATTATACAGGTGAAACGCCGAGCCATCAACATAAGGGTTGGCAGCAGCATCATTCAGGATGGCAATAGGGTATTCGGGGCGGTCGGCATTGTGGTCCCAAACTATAATTTTGGTGGTTAAACCTGCAGTGTGTAATTGCGGACCCAAATTGTTTTTTACAAAATTGGCCTCTTCATCAGCCTGCATTACCATGGCCGGGTTGTTATTGGCGTTTAAGGGCTCGTTTTGCGGCGTAATGGCGTCAATGGTTATGCCCTCTGCTTTCATGGCCTGTATGTATTTAATAAAGTATTTGGCGTAAGCATCGTAGTATGATGTGTTTAAGCTGCCGCCGGTGAAGCCGTTATTGCCAATCGTGTTTATCTTCATCCATACGGGTGCCGTCCAGGGGCAGGCCAATATTTTTATCTGCGGATTGATGGCCAAAATGCTTTTCAGCACAGGTATCAAGTCAGTTTTTTCTTTATCAATGCTGAACTGAGCCAGGCTTTCGTCAGTGCCGGTAGTCACGTCATCATAAGTAAAATCGCCGGCGCTCATGTCCGAGGCACCAATTGAAATACGGATATAGCTGATGCCGATGTGCGTACCATCAGTTGCAAAGAGTTCTTTCAGCAAGGCATCTTTTTTATCGGCAGGCAGGCTGTTTATTACGCTGGCGCTGCCGCCCGTTAAGCAAAACCCAAAACCATCGATGCTTTGGTAGGTGGTGGTGGTATCAACCGAAATAGTGCTGTTTGAATTGGTTGCGGTAGTAAATAAAAGGGCGATATTCTGTTTGGCCAAAAGTGCGCTTTGGTCGCCTTTGGTAAGCCACATGGTTACATCAGTTTTTACATCAACAGGGGGTAGTACCGGTGGGTCTACTATCGGGTTACCGGTTTGGCCTGGCGTATCTTTTTTGCCGCAACCCGCCGTTAAAAAAAGGCCTGCGACTAATGTAAAAATCAGCGCATTTTTTATCCAGGTGTTTTTCATAATATTTAAGCGGGGTTTTGTAAATTGTTAATAAATTTAGCAACCGGCCGCTGTTGGTTTTAATTGGTAACTGTGCATTGCTAATATAATGTTAACCGGCCCGTTTTGTATACATTTGGATAATTTAATATCAATGGTTTACCAGTAAATTTTGATACGCTTTAATAACAATATAAATTGATGCTGTGTTACTTGTACACTATTAGAATTACCTAACCGCCAACCATTTTAATAC
>JBDUDE010000703.1:0-1976 GCA_040003105.1 Mucilaginibacter sp.
TTGCAGAGGAGATCGACAAATCCTTCAAGACCCTTTTTAAAAGGCTTTGTACGCCTGAGCGGCTCTGCTGCCGAAGTAGCAAATAAACTTGGTCCGCTAGCCGGACTGGAAGGCAGCTGGCATGGCGACGATGGCTGGAACATGATAGCCGTTCCGTCGATAAACCATGGCAAACCTACATTTACCTTGCTGGTACAACATTACACCGAAACTATAAAATTTACGGCCATTGGTGCGCCAGTGCCCAACCGGGGCGGGGAAACAGAACAGTTTATTACGGGGCTAACCTATGAGCTTACAGTAACTGACAAGAAAACATTGGGCATACTACATATTGAAAATGGCATGTGGTTAAATATGGCCGACGTGCAGCGTCAGCCGGATGGCCCTGTGACCCTGAAGGCACCTGCGCCGTTACCAATGCAGTTTAGCATAGCAAGAATGTCGAGCATACCTCACGGCGATGTGATAATGGCGCTTGGCAATGCCACTACGTCAAAGGGCGATTTTTCTATTCCGGATATCAACGCAAAGCCAGTTGATATGGGCAAAACCGACCTGGGCTACCTTGACCCTTATAAATTCATCAAACAGTTTCCGCAGTTTAGCGCGGGCAATCCTAATATGATGCTGCAAAAGGCTATAAAAGGGCAACACATAGGCAACGTAACTACCATACATGTTGATACCCGCAACCAGGGCGGCAATATTTCAAACATTCCGTTTATTCATGAACATGTAAACGCATCACGTTTTTTCTCGACATATTGGATTGAAGATGTATCGATGGATGGCATTAATTTCAAGCAGCTGCAATATTCGCAACAGGCCGACCTTGATTTTCTGCCAAAATTTGGCATGGAAGGTTTAATTATGTGGCCACATGTAAATGTGAATACATTGAGGAAGCAGTAGGGAGGGAGGGTTGATGGTTGATAGTTCATAGCAGAAAGAGGGGGGGGTAGCAATGCAATATTCGCGTCTCCCGCATGCAAATAATCATGTAAAAAGGTGCAAATAAACCTCCGATTTCCTAATTTAGCCCGCGTTCAACTATGAACTATCGATAATGAACCATGAACTAAAATGGAAACGGCTTTCCTCTCACTACATACATAAAGGTGCCTGGGCTACCCTGCGCAGCGACCGGTGCGAAATGCCCGACGGGCGGGTTGTTGAAGATTATTACGTGCTGGAGTACCCTAATTGGGTAAACGCTGTTGCTATTACCGAAGAAGGCAAGATTTTGATGGTGCAGCAATACCGCCACGCGGCGGAGATTGTATCCATCGAACTACCCGGCGGCGTTATAGAAGCAGGCGAAAGCCCCGAGACCGGTTTGAGGCGCGAACTGCTGGAAGAAACCGGCTACCAGTTTGACGATTTTGAGCTGTTGTGTGTTACTTATGCCAACCCATCTACCGCAAATAACTATACATCGTGCTACCTGGCGCGCGGCGGCAAAAAAGTGCAGGACCAATCACTGGATGAGCACGAGGAGCTGATTGTTGAAACTTTTACTATTGATGAAGTAAAGCAATTGCTGGCCGATAACAAAATAGCCCAGGCCTTACATTGCACCGGGCTTTTTTATGCTTTTGAAAAGTTGAAAAAATAGGTAAAAAGCGAAAGGTTAAGGGCAAAAGGCAAGAAATTCACGCAAAACCTTTCGTCTTTTACCTTTCAGCTTTTACCTCTTTCCACTAAGGCTTTTTAACCACCGTTAACTTCCGGATACAGTTATTGTCCTGGTCGGCAACGTAAATATTGTTGCTGGCGTCGACGGCTATTCCCTGTGGGTTATTGAACAGGGCTGTTGCGCCATCGCCGTTTGTAAGGCCCGAAACGTTTAATGTTCCCGCTAAAATGTAAAGCACGCTGGTTGTGGTGCATTCAATGATGCGGCCGCCTTCATCGGCTATATAAATATTGCCCTGGCTATCAAGCGCCAATGCCGATGGGAAATTAAGCAGTGT
>JBDUDE010000765.1:0-6553 GCA_040003105.1 Mucilaginibacter sp.
CATGGACAGTGTAAAAGCACATGAAGCTTACATCTATGCTATGGGTATCAGTAATCCCCAGCTTATTGACCGCTATAACGCATTGATGAAAAAATACCCGGAAAAGGCAATTATTCCATTGGCCCTGGGCTCGGTTTATTATAATGCCGAGATGCCGCAGGCAACTGACTTTTTAAAGAAAGCGGCTGCAATGCAACCTAAAAATGCCAAAATATGGTTCATGCTTTCGATAGATGCCATGCGGTGGGGCGAGCAAGGTGCGGCGAATGAATACCTGCGCAAAGCCACCCTTGCCGAACCCGAAAATGCCGATTATGCTGCTAATTATTTAATGTCTTTCCGAGACAGCGACCCCAATTACAAGCAGAAAGTTTTTGATTTTACAAAACGTTTCCCGGCAAGTGAGCGCGGCGCACAGGTGCTTTATTGGTTGGGCGAAGATGACACAAATCTTAACGATAAAATCAGCGATTTTGAAGCGCTCCGTAAATTATATCCCCCTCAAAAATTTGACTGGTCGGGCTCCGGGATGATTGGATTAGCCGATGCTTACCTGCAAACAGACCCTGTAAAAGCCCTGGCGTTAATTGATGACATGAAAACGGATGGCGACTGGAAGATAAGGAAACAGGTAGCTGAATCGCTGATTGAGATTAACAAACTGGCAGAAAATCAAAATTACACCGCAGCCATTAACCAGCTTAACCAGGTAAAGCTTCCGTCATTCAATTATATTAACGATTTTATGGCGCTGAAAAAAGCCGGTTTGCAGGAAAAATCAGGCAATGTTAAAGCGGCTTACGACAGCCTTGCCGTAAAATTTGCAAAGCTGCCTACCGACCAGCTTTACACCGCGCTTGAATTGTATGGAAAGAAAACAGGGAGGGATGAGGTGCAGGTGGTGAAAGATATAGCTGCCATCAGGAACAGCAAAGCAGTTGCCGCTTATGCGTTCGACCTTGGCCTTTATACTGCCAATAGCAAGTTGAGTTTAAAGGACCTGAAGGGTAAAGTGGTATTGCTTACATTCTGGTTCCCGGGCTGCGGCCCCTGCCGGGGAGAATTTCCGCATTTCCAGGCGGTGATGGATAAATTTAAAGGCGATGACGTGGAATACGTTGGGATAAATGTATCGCCCGAGCAAGACCCATATGTGCTCCCCTTTATGAAAAATACCAAATTTTCGTTTATACCCTTACGCGGTAATTCGGAGTTCGCCAAACAAAACTATGGCGTACGCGGAGAGCCCACAAATTTCCTGATAGATAAGGACGGTAAAATTGTTTTTAAAAAGTTCAGGATTGATGGCGCGAATCACCGCACGCTTGAACTGATGATAGCTTCGTTATTGCAAAAAGACAAACAAAGCAATTAATCCGTTTAATACCGTTAAACACTCCCATGCTAAAGATAAGCCTTGTACAATTTACCCCCGAATTCGGCGTCGCAGCCAATAACCTGCAGCAAATTGCCGGATTACTGCAGGGCGTTGAAACTGATATTATTGTACTGCCCGAGCTTTGTACTACGGGTTATTCCTTTTTAAACCAGGCAGAAACACTGGCCGCAGCCGAAAGCGCGGATGGCGAAAGCGTTGCCTTTTTTAAGCAATTGGCTAACGATCATAAAGCTACGGTGGTAGCAGGCTTTGCCGAGCGGGATGGCGAAAAAATTTACAACTCTGCATTGATTGCCCTACCCGGCGGCGATTTAAAGGTGTACCGTAAAACCCACCTGTTCTTCCGCGAAAAGATATGTTTTAGCGAAGGTAATTCAGGATTTTTTATCGTTGACCACCCGCTAAAAGATTGCAAAGTGGGCGTAATGATATGTAACGACTGGCGGTACCCCGAAGCTGCCCGCAGTCTTGCCCTGCTGGGGGCCGATATCATAGTCTGCCCGTCGAACCTGGTGTCGAATGTGTGGGGAATTGGCATGGCTGCGCGGGCCCTGGAAAATAAAGTTTATGTAGCCGTTGCCAACCGATGCGGCACCGAAACCCGGCAGATGGACGACGGCAGCACACAATCCTTAACCTTTACCGGTGGCTCGGTGCTTTATAATTTCACCGGCGAACCGATCGAACAGGCAGACAAAACGGAGCAGCGCGTAATCACCCTCGAAATTGACCCGCTACTTACCCGGGATAAATTCTTTAACGCTTATAACGATTTGCTGAATGATAGAAGGCCGGAATTTTATTTGGGGTGATAGTAATGTAAATAAGCTTATTTTAATTCTTCGCCCTCTTTACGCGCAGCGAAGAGAGGGAAGAGAAAAATATCTCGTAGTTCCTACAGCCCCTTCACCTGCGTAGGCGTTAATCCTGTATACGATTTAAATTCCTTAATAAAATGTGCCTGGTCGTAATAGCCGCACTCAAAGGCTATGTAAGTGAGGGGTGCATCTGATGACCGTATTAATTCAAGGCTTTTGTTAAACCGTTGTACAGCAAAAAACCTTTGCGGAGTTATGCCAACCCAATCGATAAAAAGCTTTTGTATGTACCGTTCAGAAAACCCATAGCATGCTGATAACTTTTGTATATCAAATGGTTTCCCATCACTGTAAACATGTTCGCACAAATGCTCAACCAACTTCAGTTTGTGGTCGCTCTTTTTATTACTGTTCAGCCGCTGAATTAAAAATGCCTCCAAAACGGCTATCTTCTGCTCAAGCGTGGGTTGCTCCATCAGGCGCTGATAAAAATCGGCGGATTCCCTGTTAAAAATATCCCGTAGGTCAATGGATTCATTGGTAAAATCAGACGCAGGGTTTGGGAAGAATAGCGAGCTGGCGTAAGGATAAAACCGAGTGATTAAACAGGTATTGCCTTTGTTGATGGCCGCCACGGTCGGGATGGTCCAATGCCCCAGTACCTCCAGATTCGGCACCTTCTTCGATTGGTTTCCCCGGTGCCTCACGGTATTACAGTCGGAGATATCGATGCAAAATTCAACTGAGCCGCTGGGGTACATCACTTCCAGCGCGTCGGTTGGGTGCCGGCAGGTCCAGTAATTTTTTATGTAAGGTTTCAGAATATCCGAAGGAAAAAACACCCGGTCTTTCATTTTCAAATATAGGAAAGCAGAGCCAAGAGTCAAGAATCAAGAGTCAAGATAAAAAGAGGTAATTGTTTGCCTGTCTTGCTTCTTGATTCTTGGCTCTTAATTTCTTGGTTCTTAATAATCCTTGTTCGTTTTTATACAATCACGCTTGCGAAACGGGTTTTACTT
The DNA here is from genome assembly GCA_040003105.1 of Mucilaginibacter sp. GTDB lineage: Bacteria > Bacteroidota > Bacteroidia > Sphingobacteriales > Sphingobacteriaceae > Mucilaginibacter. The sequence goes on from JBDUDE010000765.1 coordinate 3,237, forward strand.
TTGTTAGAGATAAAACTAAAATTTATTAAAATGAAAAATTACAAAAAAATCGTACTGGCTTTCTTACTGGTATCCGTGCATTTTATAGCCAATGCACAACCCCGGCATTCAAATGCGTTAGACGAAGCTAAAAAAGCCATCGCAGCAAGCAACGACACTTACTTTGCAGCAATAGCAAAAAATGATGGGTCGATACTTAACCATTATGCAGACGATGCCTGCCTGTTCCCGCCAAACTCGCCTATCGTTAGCGGGCGCGCCGAAATGGCAAAATTCTTTAAACACTCCTATGAAACCTATGGCCTTAAAGGCGGTAAATTCATCACCAAAAGTATTTATGGCGATGGCCGCGAATATGTTACCGAAGAGGGGCTTTGGCAGTCTTTCGATGCCAACGGAAAATTATTCGACGACGGCAAGTTTTTAGTGCTTTGGAAAAAGACCAAAAGCGGCTGGAAAATGTTCAGGGATTCGTTTAGCAGTAATCGTCCGCTAAAGTAGATTGACACGGCATTGCAGTAAAAAACAGTGGTGAGTATGTCATCACTGTTTTAGCTATATAACGATGCCTTTAGCTAATTCCCCTACCCTTTAGTTGTAATTTTCCAATAAACGTTTTACTTCAACATCAAAATTGGCTGCATTAATACCAATTAACTTATTTACTGCCATAAAATAATTATCATCCCCTCCACCACAATCTATCAATGTTTTTATCCCGGCTATCCCTTTGCGGCGCTCCACTTCATCACTAATTAAACTGGCAAGCAATGAACGCACTTTGGTTTTAAATGGCAATACCGGCGGATTTTTATAAAACAAACCCAATAAATCTCCGCCCGAATTTTGTTGCAGGTATTGCTTTAATAATTTAACTAATTGCCCCTGGCTCATCATTTCACCGTGTTCATCGGTGTAATAGGCATTTCCCCAGCTATACGCAATGCCTTCTTCCGCAGCGCCGTTCCGGGAGCGGGTCCTTACCTTTTCAGCGTAAAAATGAAATACATCATGCGAAAAATCTTCATTATGCATAATCGAAAATATATACCCACCCGTCGGCCCGACGCCGTCGTTTTCATGTCCGGCCGCTTCACTATCGTAGGCATAACCTAAAAGCTTCAGTATATCGAAGTAATTGTCAACTAAATAAAAATCGAAATTTTCCGGTGGCAGCCCCAGTTTTTCGGCAATGCGGGTGCTCTTTTTATTAAATATTGAGGCGCGCTCCAGGTTGATATTATCCGCATAATGATAAATTATATGTCCCAGTTTTTTAGTTTTCCAGTTCCTGGTTAAATAGAATAACGGTATTGAAAATAAAACAGCGTCAGCGCGAATGGTTGCTTCAAAATTTACAATTGCCTTTAATGTGTTGTTACCAATGTATGCGACAGAAACAAAATATTTGCCGGCGCCTATGGCGTGGAGATTAATAAGTTGCGGGCTGTATAACGAATCATTTTTTGCATTCCCATATATCCCTATCCCTTTTATCGTACCGAACATAGTTGAACTAAGCGCAGCCCCGGCAGCATCAATTTGAGACGAAAATGATTTATTATTATGAATGCGATAAATTAATGTATCTAAAGACTTTACTATTTTTAGTTGGATATTTTTCGGAACCTGTGTGTTAAAGATTGTGCTTTTGGCTATTGGGGTTTGAGCATACAGGCGGGACCCGGTTATCAGGAAACACCACAAAAGAGCTTTAATTATGGAGCATGGCCACTTAAAGTTTATCTTATGTTTCCTAATATTTCGTTGTACTGCCATAAAGATGTGATAATTAATATTAACAAGGCTTTATGAAGATAAGGTAAAACCGGCTTTAAGGCTAACATTAATTAAAATTATTATGGTGTATGCGTTGGAATACATTAGCGCACTAATATCTATTTTTACTACAAGCTGTTAAAACTCGCGGACTTAAATCAAATTGCTCCCCCTACTTCCCCATATCCAGCCAAACTACTTTCTGTTCGCTCTTATGCACCTGCCCAATAATGTCCTTATACAAATCGGGCCTGCGGGCTTTTCTATAGCGATAGCCGCCAGCCTGGGTTAGCTTATCAGCGGTTATTTCGGCAATTACAAAGCTGTCGTCCATGGTGCGGCATTCGGCCATAATTTCACCAAAGGGGTCGATAATCATGGAGCAGCCGTTTTTCAGCTGGTCGTGGTCCATGCCGATGGGGTTTGAAAATATGGCATATGTAGCGTTGTCATAAGCGCGTGCGGGCAACCATTTCATCAGCCATTCACGACCTTTGGGGCCGTCAAATTCGGCGCGTAAAATTGCTGCGTTGGCTTCTTTATCCTTCCATAGCTCCGCGTCAACAAAGCCCGCGCCGGGCCGGGTCGACGGCGTGCACATGGTAACGTGTGGCATAAAAATAATATCGGCGCCAAGCAGGGCGGTTGCCCGCACATTTTCAATGATGTTGTTATCGTAACAAATTAAAATGCCGCATTTCCATCCGTATAAATCAAAAACGGTATAGCTGTTGCCGGGTGTAAGGTGCGGGTTTATAAAAGGATGCAGCTTGCGGTGACTTGCCACGAGCCCGGTTTTATCAACACATATATAAGGCTTGTAAAGGTTACCATCAGCATCCTTCTCGAACAGGCCGGCCAGTATGGTTATATCAAATTCAGCCGCAATCTGTCGCAGCGCCTCAACACTGGGGCTATCGGTTAGTTCTTCGGCCAGGCACAGCATTTGTTCTTTTGAGAGCTCGCGTGCAAAGGTGTAACCTGTTATGCTACATTCATGAAAAGCAATAACGTTTGCTCCTGCTTCACTTGCCTTTTGCGCCAGTTTTTTAATAATTAACAGGTTATAGTTTTTATCGCCACTTTTATGCTCAAACTGGGCAGTTGCAATTTTTATAATTTCCATGTGCGTTGTTAATGTTTATCAAAACTACCCGTTGGGCATTTAAGATGATTGGAAGAAACCGACGTTTTGAAAAAAGCCGAAAGTCTTGAGTCGACAGTCCTAAGTCGGATAACTGCCTTTTTTGACTTCAGACTTTCGACTAAAGGCTACAGACTCCTCCCCTACGTCTGCATAAAATTTATAGCCAGCAAATTGCCATTATTACGGTATTGCAGCGGGGTAACGCCAGTGCTTTTTTTAAACCAGTTATTTAGATGCGCCTGGTCGTAATAGCCGCTCTCGTAAACAATGCCGGCCAGTTTGTCGTCGGGTGGGTGGTTTTTAAGTAGTTTTAAAAAATGCTGTAGTTTGATAACGTCGGCAAATTTTTTAGGGCTGATGCCGACATAATGCTGAAATTTACGCTGTAGTT
>JBDUDE010000340.1:0-6543 GCA_040003105.1 Mucilaginibacter sp.
ATAATGAAATTTAACTTAACAGCACGCGACCCGCTTTCGAAAGCACGGGCAGGTGAAATAACCACCGACCACGGCACTATTCAAACACCCATATTTATGCCCGTTGGCACGGCAGGTACTGTTAAAGCAGTGCACCAGCACGAGCTTAAGAACGATATAAAAGCGCAAATTATACTGGGTAACACCTACCATTTATATTTAAGGCCGGGACTAAGCACCATCGAAGCAGCCGGCGGCCTGCATAAATTTAACGGCTGGGACGGTCCTATTTTAACAGATAGCGGCGGCTACCAGGTGTATTCACTAACCGAAGTACGCAAAATAAAGGAAGAAGGCGTTACTTTCCGCTCGCATATTGATGGTTCAAAACATTTGTTTACGCCCGAAAATGTGATGGATACCCAGCGCACCATCGGCGCCGATATTATAATGGCGTTTGATGAATGCACCCCCTATCCTTGCGAATATAACTATGCCCGCCGCTCGATTGACATGACGCATAGGTGGCTTAAACGCTGCTGCGACAGGTTCGACAGTACGGAGCCAAAATACGGTTACAGTCAAACGCTTTTCCCGATTGTCCAAGGTTCGGTTTATAAGGATTTGCGGATGAAATCGGCGGAAGTTATAGCATCTTTTGAGCGGGAAGGAAACGCTATCGGCGGTCTTTCTGTAGGTGAGCCAGCTGAAGAAATGTATGCAATGACGGAAATTGTATGCAATATATTGCCTGAACAAAAGCCCCGTTACCTGATGGGTGTGGGTACTCCTGTTAATATCCTGGAGAATATTGCCCTCGGGATTGATATGTTTGATTGCGTAATGCCTACGCGCAATGCCCGTAACGGCATGTTGTTTACAAAAAATGGCATCATTAATATCAAAAACGAGAAGTGGAAGAACGATTTTTCGGCGATTGAGCAGGACAGTGATTTATTTGCCGACACTGCCTATACAAAAGCTTACCTTAGACATTTAATACATTCGGGCGAAATGCTGGGTGCGCAGATAGCTACTTTGCACAACCTGCACTTTTATTTGTGGCTGGTTACCGAAGCCCGCAATAAAATAATTGCCGGCGAGTTTTATAGCTGGAAAAACACAATGGTAAACCGCTTAGCGCAACGACTATAAATGAAGCCCTTTTTATACAGGTATTTAAAAACTATCGACAGGTATATCATCAAGAAATACCTGGGCACTTTTGTGTTTACACTGGGCATTTTTGTGGTAATTACCGTTATTTTCGATATATCGGAACACATCGATAATTTCCTGAAAAACCACAATACGTTAAACGAGATCGTTTTTAAATATTACGCAGGTTTCATCCCTTTTTATATGAACCTGCTGTCGCCGCTCATTAACTTTTTGGCGGTAATATACTTTACGGCTAAAATGGCCAACCAAACCGAAATTGTGCCGATATTGAGCGGCAAGGCCAGTTTTAACCGTTTTTTAAGGCCATATTTTATTTGCGCCACGCTGATATTTTTGGTATCGCTTTTTGCCAATCTATACCTTATACCGTATACCAATAACCTGAAGATATCCTTTGAAAATGCTAATCGTTTTAATGGCGACGACCCGGCAAAGAGCGAGGTACATATACAGTTAGATAAACACACCTTTGTGTACGTGCAATCGTTTGATAACTCCATACGCACCGGCTACCAGTTTATTTTGGAAAAGTTTGACGGCGACCAACTAAAAGAGAAATTACTGGCAAGTACGGTAGTATACGACTCGGTAAAACGGGTATGGACAATGAAAAGCTATACCATTAAATATATAAATGGGCTGAAAGAAAAATGGGTCGATAGTACCGGACGGTCGAAAGACACTGTGCTGGATATGCGGCCTATTGACTTTATCACCTACGATAACGGCTATACGGCTATGGCAACGGGCGAGCTAAGCAAAAATATTGTTAAGGAAAAACTGCGCGGCACGGGGGCCCTAAAGGAAATGACTTATGTGTTCGACCAGCGTTTTGTGTACCCTTTGTCATCATATGTGCTTACATTAATTGGCGTTTCTATCTCCTCGCGCAAGGTACGGGGAGGCATTGGACTACCCCTCGGGATAGGAATTTTCCTCTGTTTTGCCTATATCGTCGTGGATAGGTTTGCCTTTGTTTTTGCTGTAAAAGGGAACATGCCCCCCATCCTTGCGGTGTTTATACCGAACGGAATATTCGGATTAGTTGGGCTATATTTGCTGTCAAAAGCGCCCAAGTAATGACCTTGAAAAACACTACGCAGGGGTTAAACAAAAACCTGCTTATCCTTCATTTTACTGTTTTTATCTGGGGCTTCACCGGCATACTCGGCGCACTCATTTCCGTGTCGGCAGTAAGCCTGGTTTGGTACCGCGTGCTCATCGCCTCGGTGTCTTTATTCCTGTATTTTAAGTTCAATAAAACGGCGCTGAAGCTCGATTGGCGCAGCTTTTTTAAACTGATATTTACGGGCGCTTTGGTGGGCGGGCACTGGATATTATTCTTCGCTTCCATCAAATTATCCACCGTTCCGGTCACCCTGGTTTGCCTTTCCTCTATTACTTTATTTACCGCAATATTTGAACCGCTGATAAATAAAAAGAAGATCTCGAAGCTCGAAATATTTGCCGGTATTTTAATAATCCTGGGCATCGCAACAATCTTTAAATTCGAAAGCAGGTACACTAAGGGTATCGAGGCCGGGCTACTGAGCGCGGTATTCGCGAGTCTTTTTTCGATCATCAATTCCCGCCAGGTAAAAAAATTCGAGGCGCCGGTTATTGCTTTTTACGAACTATCTGGTGCCTTTGTATGGATAACCATTTACCTTTTAATTACCGGTGGCTTCAACCAGTCGATGGTATTGCGGGGCGCCGATATCGGTTACCTTTTCATCCTCGGCACCATCTGCACGTCGCTTGCATATGTCGCCGGTGTATCAGTAATGCGTGAGCTAACGGCGTTCCGTGTGGCGCTTATTACCAACCTCGAGCCGGTGTACGGCATCGTAATGTCGTTTGTATTTTTCAAAGATATGAACAAAATGACGCTTGGTTTTTGGGTGGGCGCGGTGATACTTTTGTCTACAATCTTCCTCTATCCTGTCGCGCAAAAGCAAATAGCCAGGCGAAAAAGTCAAGCTTGATTCGCGTCGTTTACTGCAGTTTTCAGGCTTTGGAATGGTCTCACTCAGCACTTTCCCCATCAATTATTTTCAACATCCGTTGCCCCAATCACGGGGTGGGGGAGAAAATACCATTTAGCTCCGCCGCTATTTAAGACCATATAAGCCATTATCATTTTCAAGAGCTCCGGCATACCATTTAAAAGTTTTCGCGGCGTCACACGCAAATTTCCCAAATTTCATAAGTGTATCGGTGATAAATTTACGCTTACAATCTATTTGCCGAATTCAACGCCGTAACTCACTATGTTAATAATTTAAATCATGGCTAATCTACAATTGTTAATTATAAATATATACCTTATAATCAGTTATCTATGCGGTTTATAAAAACTATCAATCAAGATAAAACGAAACTTTAAAAATTTAAATTACCAACTATTTTAGCATAACAATTTAGGTAGCATTTTAAACATATTTATTTTATTATTAATCAAATATTTATATAAGCTTAATTAAAGTTTTAATTACAAAATCAGCTATGAAAGGCAAATCGAAGCTAAGTGTACCGAAACCGTAAAATTATTTTTTTCAGGAAGTCAAAATTTTGTCGTGATGTATACCAAATTAAAAACAGGCCCGCGGAAATATTCGTCGCCAATCCGTTTCTGTTGATAGAAATTTCGGTTCCTGAATTTTGGTAACTTGAATTAAGCATTGCAAAAGCACAATAAAAAAGATGATGGCGCCTCTCCTGTTTTTTGTTTGGCAACGCCTTTTTCATTCGGCATGTCTTTGTAAAAAATTTCTACGGGAATTTTATAGCAGCGGGATAACGACCATATTTTTGGCAGGCAAAAAATCGCCCTCAAAAATCCCGGAACCTATGTCGTCGTCAGAATTTGATAACCCGGAAAATCAGGCGCGATTTTTATTCCATTTAAAAAAACCGGATATTGTATTAAATGTTAAACTAAATCACCATGAGAATAAAAACTATTATCATCATCGTTATCACCATCATGCTCACTATTATGTTGATGCAAAATACCGGCGCGGTTTATTTCAACTTCCTTTGGGCCGAGTTCCGGATGTCGAAACTCGTGGTGTTACTTTTTATCGCGGCAATTTCGTTTGTATTGGGTGTGCTGGTCGGCCGGCCAAAACGGGTTAAAAAACTTGGCGGCGATTACACCGATAATAATTTGGACAAAACCAATACAAATACACTAAGCGACGACGACAAGGATTACATCAACTAAAATATGGATAGCAAAATAGGGTTCATCGGCCTGGGTAACATGGGTACGCCGATGGCAAAAAATTTGATAAGCGCAGGCTATCACCTGCAGGTTTATAACCGTACAATTTCGAAGGCGGATGAGCTCGGGCAGGCCGCAATCACCAAATGCAATACGCCTGCCGAAGCGGCCGATGGCGTGTCGATAATCATTAGCATGTTATCGGATGACGAAGTGTTGAAAGAGGCTGTTCTGGGTGATGATGGAATACTTAAAAAATTCGCTAAAAACGCACTCCATATTTCCATGAGCACCATCGCTCCGGACACTGCACAACTGCTGGCGAAAGCTCACGGGGACGCAGGCAGCAATTACCTCGCCGCCCCTGTTTTTGGGAGGCCCGAGGCAGCGGCCGCAAAGAAGTTATGGATATGCACATCGGGCGCTCAACAATCCAAAGAAATTGCAAAACCGATACTCGAAGCGCTGGGCCAGGGCATATTTGATTTTGGTGAAGACGCCGGCGCCGCCAACGTTGTAAAAGTAGCCGGCAATTTTATGATAATGGCATCGATGGAGATGATGGCTGAAGCCTATACCCTCGCCGAAAAAAATGGGCTCGATCGTACGAAAGTCGCCGAGTTTTTTGGGTCGACAATCTTTAACGCACCAATATTTCAAAACTATGGCAAACAAATTGCCGGCAAGCATTACCAACCGGTAGGATTCAAAGCCAAACTAGGCTATAAGGACGCGCGTATCGCCACCAAACTATCGCAGCAGGCCGAAACACCCATGCCGATAGTTTCCATCGTTCACAACCGCTTATTAAGCGCCGTGGCCAAAGGCTGGGGCGAACATGACTGGGCCGAAGGTGTGGGACGGGGAGTTAGTGAGGATGCGGGCGTGTGATTTTTGAATGCGGATCCCGATAGTTATCGGGACGGAATGCCAATTGCGGAATTTTTAAATTCGGAAGTCGGAATGTCGAATGCGGAGTTTATGAATTGATATCAAATTTCTACCAATGGCATATCAAAATGATTTTTACAATACCGGCAACTATAGATGGTTTGTTTAGTTAGCCAGGCCCTGAAAATACTATACAAGCCATAAATGGCAACCGGCACCGACAGAATTAAAATTAACAACAGCATAGCTCCTGCCGGCGGTTCGGGAATGTCTTCTTCTTTTAAATTTAATAGCAGCAACCAGTAGGGTACAACAATGGCTGCGCACATGGCAAATTTCAAAAAATACCTGCGCCTGCTACTGACTTTGATGTTCCTGCTTTTACAGTTCGGACATTTTTTTGAGGGGGCCTGTGGCTTGTTGGGATTAACCGGGGGCTTTAAGTTGTAAATTTTATGGGGTGACGTTTTTTCCATTTTTAAAAATCGCATTTCGCAGCCCTGAATTTACAAACCGGTGAACACCTCGTTCCCTTCTTCCAGCCCGCTCAAATCCGGCGTCGTCTCAAATATCCCAAAAACCGATGCCCCGCTCCCGCTCATGCTGGCGTATAGCGCGCCTGCTTCGTACAGAGCGGCCTTCACCCCTCTTATCTCCGGGTGGTTTTTAAACACCGAGGCTTCAAAATCATTTTTGATATATTTTTTCCAGTCGGCAACCGGCTCGTAAATTAAGTCCATTAGTGATTCTTTAACGGGAGCCGGTTTTACGCCGCGATATGCTTCGGCGGTTGATACATGTACAGGCGGCATTACCAGCACAATTTGATATTTTGAGAGGTCGAGCCGAACGGGTTCAAATTCGTCGCCGATTTCAAAAGCGAATACCGGTTTATTTTTGATGAAGAACGCGCAGTCGGCGCCAAGCTTGCGGGCGTAGCCGGTCACCTGCTCATCTGTCATCCCCAAATTAAAATTCTGGTTTACCAGCCTGATAAAAAAAGCAGCATCAGCTGAGCCGCCTCCCAGCCCCGCGCCAATCGGGATATGTTTGTGCAGATGAATTTTTACCAGCGGCAGATCGAAATCTTTTTTAAGCAAATGATAGCCTTTGACGCAAAGGTTGTCTTCTACCCTGCCCGGTATTTCCAGGCCTGATGACTCAAAACTTAATTCGTCAGCCACCACAATTTCAAGCGCATCTTTTAGGTTGATGGGGTAAAAAATGGTTTCCAGGTTATGATAGCCGTCGTCCCTCCTGTTTAT
>JBDUDE010000800.1:0-1973 GCA_040003105.1 Mucilaginibacter sp.
GAAATATTAAGCTTTAAATGAGATAGTGGTTAATTATGAGATATTCTAAATATGTGCTGTTTGTTGCAGGCCTGATTTCTGTACTCTCTTGTAATTCAGACGACAGGAAATATAATCAGTTAGTAAAGGATGAGCTTTCGCGGGGGGTGCGAAAAGATACTTTGTTTCAGGGAATAAAATTAGGAATGACCTCAAAAGAGTTTTATGCTCACTGTTGGGAAATGAATAAAAAAGGGGTCTTTTTTGCAGGAAGTGGTAATATGACTGTTTTGTATAAGCTCAGTAAAGAGTTAAAGTATCCGGCTTCCATGGATTTCTACCCTGATTTCCGGCAAGGTAGGATTTATAAAATGAGAGTGACTTTCGGTTACGATGCATTCGCCCCGTGGAATAAACAAATGTTTGCTGATAGCTTGCAGTTAGATGTATTAAACATGCTAAAAAAATGGTACAGGGATAAGGACTTTATTACTATGAAAGACTCCACCAAGGGGACGATCTTTGTGCAGGTAGATGGCAACCGGAGAATTATTATCGGCAAGTTTAATGATGCCCATGTAAAAGTAGATTATACGGATTTATTGGCAGATGAAAAGATTGGAAAATAAGTTGGATTTTACTTTTTTGACAAAAAAGATGAGGCATCGCGCTTACAACATGCGATACTATTTTTTATTCTTTTTGTTCGCTTTTACAGGTTGCCAAAAAAAGCAAAGCGGCAACAACAACAAGCTTTTTGAACTTTTAAACCCCGATGAAACGCATATTGACTTTGTTAACACATTGTCCTATGATGCCGATTTCAATATTTTCACCTATCGTAACTTTTATAATGGCGGTGGTGTAGCTATTGGAGATATTAATAATGACGGACTGCCGGATATTTTTTTGGTTGGTAACATGGTGCCCAGCCACCTCTATCTGAATAAAGGCAATTTTAAGTTTGAAGATATAACGGAAAAGGCTGGAATTACCAAACTCGGTAAGTGGTCTACCGGCGTTACCATGGCAGACGTTAACGGTGACGGGTTATTGGATATTTACGTTTGCAATAGCGGCGACGTTAAGGGAGATCATAAGCAAAATGAACTGTATATCAATAATGGCAACCTCACTTTTACAGAAAGAGCAAAAGAATATGGCATTGGGGTAAATGGTTATTCAACCCACGCTGTTTTTTTTGATTACGATCATGATGGGGACCTGGATCTTTTTATACTAAGCAATTCTTTTAAGGCAATCGGCAGCTTCAACATTCAGAGTAATGAACGGAATAAAAGAGATTTATTAGGAGGGCAAAAGTTATTCAGGAATGACGGCGGCCATTTTACTGATGTGAGTGAACATGCCGGTATTTATGGCAGTGTAATAGGTTTTGGATTAGGGGTGAGTGTGGGAGATGTAAATGGGGATGGCTGGGATGATATATATGTATCCAATGATTTTTTTGAACGCGATTACCTGTACATCAATAACCACGACGGAACCTTTAAGGAATCGCTGGAAAATCAGATGAAAAGTATCAGTAATGCATCGATGGGGGCCGATTTAGCTGATATAAACAATGATGCGCATCCGGATATTTTTGTAACGGATATGCTTCCTGGATCGGAGTTGAGGCTTAAAACAAATACCACTTTTGAGAACTGGGATAAATACCAGCTTGATTTAAGATACGACTATTACCACCAGTTTACCAAGAACACGCTTCAGTTAAATAACGGTAATGGAACTTTTAGCGAGATAGGCCGGCTAGCGGGAGTTCATGCTACTGATTGGAGTTGGGGAGCCTTGATCACAGACATGGACAACGATGGGTTCAAAGATATTTTTATAGCTAATGGTATTTACAAGGATTTAACAAACCAGGATTATATTCAGCGATTAACAAACCGGGATGTGATGGGAAGTGTATTGACAAGTAAAGGAATAAATTATAAAAAACTAATTGACAGTATGCCCTCGCAGGCGAT
>JBDUDE010001004.1:0-6541 GCA_040003105.1 Mucilaginibacter sp.
AAAATGAGCGATAGATAGGCCGTTAAGTGTTGCACCTACGGCGCCAAAATATTGGGCGCTTTGTTTTCTACCGACTTATTGCGCCTACGGCGCAAGTTACCGCCCGCAGTAATAAATGTGGATACACGTAACACTAGAGGGGGTGGAGGAGTGTGTTCGCCACTTGATATAATGCCGGCGTTAGCGTAAATAGATAGCGTAGAACCCGGTTCAAGAGGAGAATTAAAAAAATATATTATGACACCAAACCAGCTCATCATTTTAAATTACGAGGAAATACGCCGCCGCAGCATTAAGGTATGGAATGGCATTCCCGAAAAATTTTACCATTGGCAGCCCGACAAAGATGCCATGAGTTTGATTGAAACTGTGCGCCACGTGCTGGAGAGCCCGTTTATCTATCAGCAAATTATTAAATGCCGTGGCGATAAGGGCGATTTGATTTCGCCCTGGGAGGGCCGGCCCTATACCACCATTGCCGATGAAATTTCCTTTGCACAACCATACCGCGAAGACTACCTCGAAATGGTGAAATCGTTTACACCGCAGGAACTTCTGGAAATAGAAATTGTCCGGCCCGAACTTGGCCAGCGCCGAAAGCTTGGCGACTACCTGTTAAGGATCGCCTACCACGAAGCAGTGCACGCCGGCAATATACTTTCTTACCTGCGTACCCTCGGCATTGAAAGGCCAAATGTATGGGATTAGCGCGATGCGTTAATCTCATTCATTACTGCCTGGTGCGAACTAACGCGACCGCTTTTTAAATCATCAAGATTTTCGCGGATTACTTCTTTCAAGTCCAGATCGTTCTGCAAATCGAACAAAGCTACCTGGAGTTTTGAGCGTTCGCTGTTATCTAAATTGGGCAGGTGGGCTATAATATCGTTGATATTCATTTTTGTCAGTTTTTATTCCGAAAATAAGGCTTTATTTTGAAATTCAGATGAAAACTGCAACGAAAACTTACGAAGTTTACAAAACTTCGTAAGTTTAGCATACGCTATGCATAAATCCCGGCTTTACCTATTTCAGTCTAATAATCATAACGGTTATAGTGGGCCTTTTATCCCGCCACATAAAATGCGTACCCTTGTTTATTGGCGATATTTTATGGGGATTGATGGTTTATTTTATAGCAAGGTTTATTTTTATCAATAAAACCATAAAATGGTCCATTATTGCAAGCATGCTTTTTAGCTACAGTATCGAATTCAGCCAGCTTTACCAGGCGCCATGGATAAATATGATAAGGCATACCGTTATCGGCGGACTGGTGTTATGTGGTAACAAGGTGGTAAAAATAATAACGACTGCAAGAAACATGTATAACGTATGTAGCCAATGCACCGCCTTCAGCAATATCATTTCGGTTTGTATCCAAAAAATAACGGCAAAACCTATATAAATGGTGTAAGTCCATGCCCAGTGCATATCGCTAAAAAAATTAACCCGCCCGGCAATTTTACAGCCCGGCCTTTTTATCAACGCTATTATCAGTAGCACAGGGGCAAGTCCGAGTATAAAAAACAGTAATAAGCCAGGCAGTAAAAAATTGCTAAATGGCGAGCTTTTTAAAATTGACAATGGCATACCCATCAATTTTCCATCCGGCGAAACTATCAAAACACCCCCGCCTCCAAGGGCACTTAAGCCAAGAAATCCCAATAAAAAAAGAAGCGTATTGCGGGCTTTCTTTGATTCCATATTATTTAAAAGATTATTGGCTTATTATATTCCAGCTTTGTAACATTAAACCGGGCATAGCTAAAATCCCCATCCTTTAACCTCCATAGCACTTCGGCAGTAATTGGGATAAGCATTCCGTCCCTCTTTTGATAGTTGCTGCATTTAATAACCCACTGCTGCAGCCCGGTATCGCCCATATACCTTTCGGTCTGCATTTGTTCAATCTCATGGTCGTTATTAAATGTCACGATAAAAAACAGCGACATGCCATCGTATTGATAGACCAGTTTAGCCGAAGTATTGTTAATAGGCTGCCACGCCAGGTTTTCGCCCGGCAACAAATTTGTAGGGAACCAAATGCTTTCGCCAAGCCAGCGAAGCAACTCGCCCTGGTTATATTTTTCTCCATGCGATTCGGCGACTTTAAAGAGTGAAAAAAGCAACACTGTTAGCTTTCCCTTTTTTGCAGTATACGTATCATAGGCTGTAAAAAGACTGGTTTTACCCTTCCATATAAAGCCGGGTTGTGCTATTGTAAAATATTCTTCGCCAACTATAGCTGCCCATTCCTTTTTTAAGCCGGATTTAAACTGGCCATCGTGCTTCAATCTTACATAGTTAACGTAGGGCTGATTCGGGGTTAAAACGTGTTTAAAATACCGCTTCACAGGCTCGGGCAGATTGGCCATCTGGTCATAGGTAAATACCTTTTGATTGTTGCTTTTTGCGTTTGCAAATAGTTGCGCTACATGTGTGCTAAACTGCCTGTGCAAAAAAATGCGGGTAATTATTAACGTAGTTATAATTAAACCAATCAGGGCTATCACAATTTCAAAAACTAAGTATTTCATTTTTCCTGCTGTTGCCTGGACACTTTGTTGTTAGTAAGCAACATTATTCACCAACGATGTAAAGATGACGGATCTGGGTATACAAACTAATGTCCAGGCACATTAAAAAAACTGATTGCAGGCACTAATTCAACGCCCAACAGGTGTAACTAATAAGTTGGGGCCGAAGTAATATAAAATCTGCCGTATCTTTAACCCAATCAAATGACCCGGCAAATCCCCATCACCGAATTTCTGCAGTTAAACGACCCCGTCGCCTTAATTGACGTGCGTACGCCCGCCGAATTTGAAAAAGGCCATATTCCCGGCGCTTTTAATGTTCCGCTGTTTACTAACGGGGAACGGGTTAAGGTAGGCACAACCTACAAACAGGTTGGCCGCGAAGAAGCGATATTATTAGGGTTTGATTTAACGGGCGGCAAATGGTCGGGCTTTATAAAAAGGGCGCTGGAGATTGCGCCGGATAAAAAAATAGCTGTGCATTGCTGGCGTGGCGGCATGCGCAGCGGGGCAATGGCCTGGGCGCTTGATTTGTATGGCTTTGAAGTATCGGTTATTAAAGGCGGCTATAAAAGCTACCGCCGCTGGGCGCACCAACAATTTGCGAAGCTATACCCGCTTTATATTTTAGGCGGGATGACCGGCTCCGGGAAAACCAGGATATTGCATCACCTCAAAGTAGCCGGCGAACAGGTGATTGATCTGGAAGATTTAGCCCAACACCAGGGTTCGTCATACGGTACCATGAACAAGCTGGTACAGCCAACGCAGGAGCAGTTCGAAAATAACTTTGCTTATCAACTAAAGGGTATGGACGCTGCACGCCGTATTTGGGTAGAAGATGAAAGCATTACCATTGGCAAATGTGCCGTTCCCATCCCCTTTTGGCACCAAATGCGCGATGCTGCGTTGATTGATTTAAAGATTGATGTTGAACAGCGCATAGCGATGCTGGTTGAGGAATACGGTCAACTTGATAAAGACTTCCTGGTTGAATGCACCAGTCGCATCCGCAAACGCCTGGGCCCCGAACAAACCAAACATGCCATAGCCGCCATAAAAGAAAACCGTATGGACGATTTTATCCGGCTGGTGCTGGTATATTATGATAAAACATATCGTGCCGGCCTGCTTAAGCGCGGTGCGGAACAGGTGTTTGCGCTCGAGCTTGAAAGTGCCGATGCCAACCGGAATGCCAAAAAGTTATTAAACTTTATAACCCGGCTGAATCAACCGGGCATTATTCAACATTAATGGATACGATCAAACTCACCCAATATTCGCACGGTGCAGGCTGCGGCTGCAAAATAAGCCCTGCTATACTCGATAAAATATTACACAGTCCTGTAGCCGCAATCCCGGACGCCCGGCTGCTGGTTGGCAACGATAAACGTGATGACGCGGCAGTACTGGATTTAGGAAACGGCACCGCATTAATATCAACAACCGACTTTTTTATGCCGATTGTGGATGACCCCTATGATTTCGGCCGTATTGCATCGGCAAATGCCATAAGCGATGTATACGCCATGGGTGGCAAGCCGGTACTGGCGATTGCAATATTGGGTTGGCCCATAGATAAACTGCCTCCCGAAGTTGCACAGAAAGTTTTGGAAGGCTCGCGCGCCGTTTGCGCCGAAGCAGGTATAGCCCTGGCCGGCGGCCATAGCATCGATTGCCCCGAGCCGGTTTTTGGCCTGGCTGTAAACGGCATAGTGAATATCCCCAATTTAAAACAGAACTCAACGGCAATTGCCGGTTGCAGGTTATACCTCACCAAAGCATTGGGCGTAGGCATATTATCAACCGCACAAAAACGCGGGGTGTTGCTGCCCAAAGATGCGGCCATTGCTTTACAAAGCATGGTAACCCTGAACAAGCTTGGTGAACTTTTTGGCAGTATGGACTGCGTAAAAGCAATGACTGACGTAACGGGCTTTGGTCTGCTGGGCCATTTGAGCGAAATATGCGAAGGCAGCGGTTTATCGGCTGTTATTGAGTTTGATAAAGTCCCGATTATTGCTTCACTTCCCGGATACCTCGCCCAAAAATGTTTCCCCGGCGGCACGCAGCGCAACTGGAACAGCTACGGCGATAAAATCGGCTCATTAACCGATGAGCAGCGCTACATACTTGCCGACCCGCAAACCAGCGGTGGTTTACTGGTAGCCGTTGCAGAAGAAAGCTGCGCAGATTTTGAGGCGAGTTTAAAAAACAGGGGGCTTCATTTTATATCTTTCGGCAGGTTAAAACCACAGGATGACGGGCCGTTGATAACGGTTGTTTAACCATCAGGCATTAAACGAGTTCTTTTTTAAACGGCTTGCCTGGTGTACGTTGTAGTTCCGTTTTTGAATATAGTTTCAAATTACATGTGCGGTAAGTCCCGGTTTAATTGAAGGGCTAATTGTTGCCTAAATTTATAATTTTTCGGAGATTTAAAATATGTGATGACGCACAGCCGCAGGCGTGAGCAATATCATTATTTAATATTGCCGGTATAAGTATATTTGGTTGGACAGGATACCGATAGCGGGTCTGTGTGACGCAGGGGGCGGCTTTAAATAGTATCAGCCAAAACTTAATGTAAACGGCTATGTTTAAACTATCTGTAGTTGCCGGTACATCGCACTTGTATGCCATGAAAAAAAGGGAAGAGGAAAATTATTTTAATAAGCAATGGCAGACCATGACCGCCAGCCTGGCTGCATACCTGGAAACCGAAGACCCCGAAGACCTGCACCGTTTTAGGGTACAGGTGAAAAAACTAAGGGCTTTTGTTGTATTGGCCGACAGCGTTGAGGGTGCTTCCCTGCTGGCGCCACTTTTTAAGCCTGTTAAAAGCGTTTTTAAAAAAGCCGGTGAAATACGAAATGCCTATATGAACCAGCAATTGGGCAAGGCGCACCATACCGGCAACAATTTGCTGATGGAAAGCCAGCAATTGCTGGAGGTTAACGCCAGCCGCGATTTTAAATTGGCCGGATCGAAGCACCTTGACAAAATAAAGCAAACGCAACACCTGATTGAAGGAAAAATACAGCCCATAAGCAATTTGCACATCAACCTGTTTTATCAAAAGTTGCTGCAACGGGTAGCGGTTACTGTTAAAAATATTAAATTTAACGAGGGGCTGCACGACTGTCGCAAACTGGTAAAAATTTTAGTTTACAACCTTAAACTGGTGCGGCCGGTGCTTACCATTGGATTTAATGAAGATTATATGCACCAGGTACAAACGGCGATTGGCGATTGGCACGACAATGTGCTGGCGATAGCATTATTCTCGGGCGGCGGAGATAGTGATAAAGCAATTGTTGCCGCGCTAAAAAAACAACAAGCAATGCTAAAAAGAAATATTACGGCGTTTACCAAAGATTTTTATACCCAGGCGACAACAGTTGTTGAGCTGCCGATTGAACAATTAAGCTAACGTATATGGGGGTAGAAATAGAAAGAAAGTTTTTGGTTGACCACCATGCCTGGCACAAGCTGGCCAAACCTGCGGGCACGCACTACAGGCAAGGTTATATTTTAAGTGATGACAGCCGGGTAGTGCGGGTAAGAGTTGCGGGCGAACATAGCTACCTTACCTTAAAAGGAAGGGGAACCAATAATATAAGCCGCAGCGAATACGAATACGAAATACCATTAAACGATGGTGAAGAACTGCTTGCAACATTTGCTAAAAACGGCACCCAAAAAATACG
Source organism: Mucilaginibacter sp. (assembly GCA_040003105.1). Lineage (GTDB taxonomy): Bacteria > Bacteroidota > Bacteroidia > Sphingobacteriales > Sphingobacteriaceae > Mucilaginibacter. The sequence goes on from JBDUDE010001004.1 coordinate 6,251, forward strand.
TTATCGTGTGCCATACAAAGGCTTTACCTGGGAGGTAGATGAGTTTTTAGGCGATAATGAAGGGCTCATTGTGGCCGAGATAGAGCTTAAATACGAAGATGAGAAGTTTGAAAAGCCCGCCTGGATTACCGATGAAGTAACAGATGACGGGCGCTATGCAAATTCAAACTTAGCGCCGTATCCTTTTAAGAATTGGGGGACCGGCAAATGAAATTATCCCCTCCATTTAAAAGACTTATCATCGATAGCCCGCATGGTACACAATACCCCGTTTAAATGGTCGTATTCGTG
>JBDUDE010000109.1:0-1971 GCA_040003105.1 Mucilaginibacter sp.
GTCATTCTGGCAAAGTGAAGAATCTTCTACAAGCGACATTAACGTCGATAAGTCTGGTGGAGACTTACCAATTGTATAAGATTCTTCGCTAGCGCTCAGAATGACAAGAAGAAAAAAGACAAACAAACTAAATGAAACTAAACATCGCACTCCTTGCCGGAGATGGAATAGGCCCCGAGGTTATTGACCAGGCCGTAAAAGTATCTGACGCCATTGCAAAAAAATTCGGCCACCAAATAAACTGGACACCAGCCCTAACCGGCGCTGCCGCAATTGATGCCGTTGGCGAACCCTACCCGGATTCGACACACGAAATTTGTATGGCCGCCGATGCCGTTTTGTTTGGCGCAATCGGTCACCCAAAATATGATAATGACCCCAAAGCTACCGTACGCCCGGAGCAGGGATTGCTGAAAATGCGCAAAAAGCTGGGTCTGTTTGCAAATGTGCGCCCAACATTTACTTTCCCATCGCTAATCGATAGCTCACCCTTAAAACGCGAACGTATTGAGGGTACAGATATGATAATCCTGCGTGAGCTTACCGGCGGTATCTATTTCGGCGAACGCGGACGGCTGGACAATGGCAACACCGCTTTTGACACCTGTACCTATACCCGGGCCGAAATTCAACGCCTGGCAAAATTAGGTTTCGAAATGGCCATGACCCGCAGCAAACGCCTTTGTTGTGTAGATAAAGCCAACGTGCTTGAAACATCACGCCTGTGGCGCGAAACCGTGCAGGACATGGAAAAAGATTACCCCGAAGTAAAGGTAAGTTACGAGTTTGTTGACGCAGTTGCGATGCGTTTAGTTCAATGGCCAAACACGTACGACGTTATGATAACCGAAAACCTTTTCGGCGATATATTAACTGATGAGGCTTCCGTAATTTCAGGCTCGATGGGCTTAATGCCATCGGCATCGATAGGTGTACACACCTCGTTATTTGAACCGATACACGGCTCATACCCGCAGGCTGCAGGTAAAGATATAGCCAACCCGTTGGCGACCGTACTCTCGGCTGCTATGATGTTTGAAGACGCCTTTAAACTGAAAGACGAAGCAGAAGCGATACGCGCAGTAGTAAATAAATCATTAGCCGAAGGAATTGTTACCGAAGATTTAGCCGGTAAAAACAAAGCCTACAAAACAACTGAAGTTGGCGACTGGCTGGCTGCTAACGTTTAAAAGATATTCGAAAGAACAAAAAAGCCATTTGTTATTCTGAGGGATAAAACCCTTTGGCATCTGAAGGGAGAAATGACAAAAGGGGGTATCCTGAGGCACTTGAAGCAAACGGACGGAGCAATTGCGCTCATGCTTCGAGTGCCTCAGGATGACACCCTTTCCTGGTATATTTAGTGTACCACCTTCCCGGTAGCTGTCACCAATGATGCAATCCTAACAGCATCAAAAACACGTTCTTCGGTGGTGCCGAGTTTTATCAATGAGTCTTCGTGCGCATTCACACACATTTCGCAGCCGTTAACTGCCGAAATTGCAAGGCTCATCAATTCAAAAAACTCCTTACCTGTAACAGGTTTCATCATCAGCTGCATACGGATACGGGCTGGTATTTGGGTGTATTTCTCCTTCTGAGTAAAATGGCGGAAACGGTAAAATACATTATTTGATGCCAGCAATGATGCGCAGCCAACAGCCTCCCCAATTTCGGCGGCAGTAGCGCCTTGTTCTTCAGCGTATTTGGTAAAGTAGGTGGTTAACGGGCCGTTGTTGTTGTTTATTGCTGTTGACAGGCCAAGCAAAGCGCATTCTTTTGTCGTTAGGTGTTCAGATGTAAGCGTGCTGGTAAAATTCAGCTTCAAATCGCGCAGGTAGCGCGACTCGCCATTTTCAAGCAGCGCAATGCTGGCGGTACGATAAGCAGTATCGATGCCCAGGCTTTGCAGCAGTTCGTTTATTATCTCGGTCGATTCGTTCATTATTTTGGAATTTATAGGAATAAAAA
>JBDUDE010000970.1:0-6536 GCA_040003105.1 Mucilaginibacter sp.
CTGAAATAACACTGAAGTAGAATTTGTGCCCCTGTACTTGTCTGTGTTCCCACCAAATTTATAAAGCGTTAGTCGCCTTTTCCTAAACCTCTGTAACAAAAATAACATACAAAATTGGTTGGCAGTTATACAATACCGTACAAGATGATTCATTTTGGTACACGTTTTTTTTAGCTAAGAAACCAAGTTAAAAGAGCGAGCACAAACAACAAAAAAGGGAACAGGCACAATACCCATTCCCCTCTTTTAAACAGCGAGTGTGCTTTTTATTTCATGCTATCGTGTATCTTGTTGATGGCATCAAGGTGTGTTTGCACCACCGGCGCGGTTTTAGCGGCAAAGACTTTTAATTCGCTGTCTTTACAATCCTTGGCGGCCATATTCATTAGGTCGAGGGTTTTCTTGTGCCCGTCGACCATCGCATCAACATAGGCTTTATCAAAATCTTTACCTGATAATTTCGAAAGGTCTTCTAATTTTTTCTGATGATCGGCATCCGGCGCTGCAGGCAGCGTAATGTTTTTTGCTTTGGCAATGGCCATCAGTTCGTCGTTTGCTTTGCCATGGTCGGTAACCATCATGTCGGCAAAGTTTTTAACCTGTGGATTGGAGGCTTTTGTTTGGGCCAGCTTGCCTAAAGCTACTTCGGCCATGCCGCCATTGGCTGCATCTGTTGCAAATTTGGCATCTTCGGCAGTTACCGCTATGCCGCCTGTGGCCGCTACGTTAGTGGTGGTGTCCTTGGTTTTGTTTAAACTGTCGGCATTCTCTTTGGCATCTTTGTTGCCACCGCAACCCTGCATTGCACAGGCTGCAAATGCGATTACTATCGCAAAACTTAACTTCTTCATAGGTATTTAGTTAGTGTGTTTATAAATTCAATAAACAAACAACCGGTTTACTATTAAGTTTTAACTTATAAATAAAATTTGGTCGGGAAAGGGAAAAAAGAGAGTCAAGAATCAAGAGCCAAGATAAAAAAACAGCCTTAATTGTACGGGGTGCTATTGAATGTTAAGCTCTTTAGCCTTTTTCGTCTTGATTCTTGGCTCTTGACTCTATCTCCCTACGTTAGTTCCTTCATCAATTTATCAAAGGCTTCGCGCAATTCGGCAAGTTCGGTTTCCAATTTGGTTACCCGTGCTTCGAGTGCGCCACGGCTGCTTACGGGCGCATCGTCATTAAAGTCATCATCAGTAAACTCCGGTACACCGCTAAGAAGGTGGGCGTAGCGCACCTCTTTTTGCCCCGGCCGGCGTGGCAACTGCAGTAGAAACGGCAGTTCGGGGCTGCTTAAGCGCTCCAGCTTTTCCTGCACTTCTTCTATCGATTCAAACTCATACATCCTGCCCGAGTTGGTGTTTATCTCACCGGGTGTTTGTGGGCCGCGCAACATCAGCAGGCAAATTATGGCAACTTCGGCGGGTAAAACCGGGTACACAATGGCAAAGTTATGCTTGTATTTTACACTGCGGATTGAGCCGCCAGTAGCTGTCGAAATCAATCCGCGCCGCTTCAGGGTATTTAAAGCCTGGGCAACCGTATCATCATCATAATTAACAACGGGCCGGCGCGATGTTTTTTGGTTGCAGGCCAGCGTAAGGCTGTTGATGGTCATGGGGTAGTAGTCGGGCGTGGTTTTGCTTTTTTCCATCAGCGAACCAAGTACGCGCAATTCAACAGCATCAAGTACAGGCAGTGTTATTGGTGAATCCATGGGGCTAATATATTGAATTTCGGTGTAGGGTGTTCGATTCCGGAATTATTTGTGCGGACGGGTAAAGGTAGCACGTTCCATCACCACAGGGTGCAAGCTTGTGGTAAAAGGCATGACGGGTTTAAAAAAGCAAATTCCTTCAACAGTCCGCCCCAAAACATTTACAATAAGCAACCAAAGCGTATGTTTTGTGCGTATATGATACAGCTGCGCAATAATTTAAGCAGAACGGCATTAATTATCACTAATATTTTTACTTTTAGTTTTTGCAAAACATAAAGCAGCAAAATTTCCGTTATCCAACTTAATATTCACAAAGTATACAAAATTATTATATGGGGAAAGTGTACGCAGGATATCGCCCGTTGATCACCGGGGGATTGATTTTAATATTGATGATTGCATCCTGTAAAAAGGATAAAAAAATTACGCCGGTTGTCCCTGCTGTGCCTATTGCAACACTGGGCATGTACGAGGTGCAAAGCACCATTTACCGCAGGGTATTTATTGGCGTAGCAGTTGGCACCGTTACCAAGGTGTACTACACCGTGTTTGACACCGGCTCATCGGCTATGACAATGGATGCAAAAGGGCTTATACCCGATGCAATGATTACTGATAATGGATTTACCATAACAGGCGACTCGCTTCTTGCAAACGGCATTACTGTTACTAAAAAAACAGCGACATTAACTTATGGCGATGCTACTGCAGGTATAAAAGAGTACGGCAACCTAGCCTATGCAACGTTGACTATTGGCGACGAAAATGGCTCGGTAGTCACTAAGCGCATTCCTTTTTTCCTGTATTACAAAGCGGTTGACACACAAACCGGCAATAAACTGGATGCGCATGAAAATGATGTTTTTGGAGTTGGGCCCAATACCAGGTTCAGCGGCATGGATATAGCCAGCCCGATAAGTTATTTTGATATGAAGAATGGCTTAACGCAGGGCTTTAAGCTATCAAAGTTTGACATAAACAAATACACCTCAAACGGAACTTTTGTTAAAGATTTGTTGACTATAGGCTTAGTCCCGGATGATATCAGCTCTTCCTCAGGCTTTGTGATGCACAATTTGACGCAGACAACAGCGGGCTACTCGCCTAACATCCCGGCATCAATTACATTTAATGGCAAAACGATACAAGGCTTATTGTTATTTGATACAGGTACGCCGGCGTTTGCTAATATTGAGGACCCGAATGCTACGGCCAATCAAACGCAGCTGCCGGCCAATTCGTCGGTAAAAATAAGCACCAGCGCCGGGTTTAGTTACACCTATACCACCACTAGCGATTATAATTTGACGCAAGTTGACAACCCCAATTTTACTAAAGACCCACGCACCATATTCAGCATCGACTTTTTTAACGATAATGAGTTTTTGCTGGATTATACCAATCATAAAATTGGATTGAAGAATTAATTAGTGTTAAGTCGAAAGTCCTTAGTCTGAAGTCATAAATGATGATTTCGGACTAAGGACTTTCCCTTTCTATTAATCAGTAAACAAAACGACTTCTGACTAAAGACTTGAGACTATCGACTAATACTTAGCAGGTGTACCCGGTTTTGGTACCGATTCCGCGATGAATTTACGCAGGTTTTCGGTAGCTACGGGTATATCGTCCTTACGCAGGTATAGCATGTGCCCGCTCTGGTAACCTTCCCATTTCAGGCGGTCTTTAAGCTTGCCGCTTGGATCAAGCTGCCACATGCTGTATTTGGCGTTAAAGTAATCGCAGGCGCCATCATAATAGCCCGATTGAATCAGCAGGTGCAGGTATGGATTTTGCGCCATTGCCTGGCGCAGGTTTTCGCCAACGTGGTTGTTTTTATCATCCCATGGCCATACGCTGCCGAACATATTGTATTTGATATCGGTTTTATAGTTCAGCTCGTTGCGCATATAAATATTGATGGCCGGTGTAAAAGAATGCAGCCACGATACCAGTTCAGCATTATAATCAGGACTGGTGCCGCTGGTTTGTCTGTCGATACCCCTGTAGCGCGAATCAAGGCGGCCTACGGTAAAGCCTTTGTCGCGCAACAGTTCTTTCCAAAATAATTCATACGATACATCGAGGTTGTTATCGATAATCACCTTTTCAGATATCCCGGTGTATTTAGCCATTTTGGCGGCCATGGTGGTACGCTGGGCCTCGTCAATAAATCCGCCACGCGATAATGCAGGTATCAGCTCGTTAATGGTAAAGTTTTCAACTTCGGGCAAAAACGCAGTAATGTCTTTTTGCTGCAAATCGGCAGCAAGGGCCTTATGGTACCAGGCTGTGGCAGCAAAATAAGGAATCTTAAGAGCGGCTTGCACAGGGCCGCTGCGCTCGATGCCCAAATCAGTTGGCGATACTAAAACTACGCCATTCAGGTACATCCATTGCGCGTCCTGCAACTCGAGGGCCAAACCAGAAGCCCTTACGGTTCCGTAGCTTTCGCCAATCAAAAACTTAGGTGATGCCCAGCGGTTTTTGCGCGTGACAAAAGTGCTTATCCATTCGGCCAGGTATTTTACATCCTCGTTAACACCAAAAAATTTGGAGCCCGGGGTGCCTTTGTCAACTATGCGCGAGTAACCGGTATTAACTGGGTCGAGGTACACAATATCGGCAATATCAAGTATCGAATTTGCGTTATCGCGCATGCCATATGGCTGTACAGGGTAGCCTTCGTTATCGATATTAAGCAAACGCGGGCCGGTATAACCTATTTCCATCCAAACTGACGGCGTTCCGGGGCCTCCGTTAAATGATATTACCAGCGGGCGGGTTGAGCGGTCGGTAATGTCATCCCTTTCGTAATAAGTGTAAAATACGCCGGCAACGGGGCGTCCGTCGGCATCCCAAATTGGCATGCTGCCGGCAGTGGCGGTGTAAGGCACAACCTTGCCTTTTATAGTTACCTGGTGTTTGGTAACCACCGCCGAATCGACATTTAAAATGCGGCTTTTTGTAATTGGGTTAGTGTTTTTTGGAGGTGTTGCTTCCTGTGCGAAGGTTGCGGTGGTTACGCAGCAAAGGGCTGCAAAAGCAATGAATTGTTTTTTCATCTTTTGAATTGATAAGCTATCGGGTTGTCAGTTAATACTTGTCCTTTACTGTTTTTTTGGTAAAGTTTACAATACTACCTTTTTAAATGGGCTTTTGCAATGGGTTAAATACACTAAGCGGGGTGATTATTGTAAAAATACAATAGCGAAAGACGATGTTTTGCTTTTATAACGGGAAACTAAACTTACCCATCAAAACAGCCGGATTATCACCAATGGCTATTGGTTCCCCGCACAACGCTTCGTTTCCAAGCAATGCAAAAAGAATGGCCTCCTTGGCATCCGGGTCGATACCCAATTCACTGGTGTCTTTTATAACAATGTTTGGTAGCACTTTTTTGAGTTGATTGATGATGTAAGGATTATGTGCGCCACCGCCGCTGGTAAATATGTTAATTTTATCAGCCTTGAAGTTTCTCCGTATAAATTGAGCTGTTGACTGCACCGTAAATTCACTTAAAGTGCAAACTAAATCTTCGTTTAAGATAGCTGCTGTCCCTGATTTCTGTTGCGCTTCATCAACATAAGCCATTCCAAATAGCTCGGGTCCTGTTGTTTTGGGTGTCTGCCCGGTAAAGAAGGGATGGGCGAGCAGGGCTTTCAACAAGGGTTGGTTTATAGTCCCTGACAAGGCAATTTTCGAATCCTCATCGTAAGGTTGACTATAATACTTACGACAGACTGCATCTATCAGGGTGTTGCCTGGGCCAATATCGGTGCACAAAACAGCGGCATAATTTCCGTCGGCGGGCAGCCAGGTCAGGTTGGCAATACCGCCTATGTTCAACAATATACGGTTCTCGCCGGGTTTGCTGCCCAGTAGCACATCGCCATATAAAGCCAGCGGTGCGCCTTCGCCGCCTGCTGCAATGTGCTTTTGCCTAAAATCGCTGATGGTTAGTATGCCGGTTTTTACCGCCAGGTGGTCGCCGTCGCCAATTTGAAGGGTAGCGTTGGGATAGTTTTTTAGCTGGTGAAGGCGTTTGGGTGCGTGATAAATAGTTTGACCGTGGCTGGCTATAAAATCAATTTCGGCCGGGTTTATTTTCCATCCGGCAAGCGCCAGCAAAATCAAATCGCCATGAAAGCTGCCGATATAGGCGTTAAGCAAACATGCTTTTTCGAGGCTGGCTTCCTTTTTGGCGAAAACCTGCTGTACTTCTTTTTTGAAACTATCGGCATAAGGGATAGTGGTAAAATTAACCAGGGAAAACTTCGTCTGTAGTCCATTGCCCGTAAAGCGGCACAAAGCAATATCCAACCCATCCAGCGAGGTGCCTGACATTAAGCCAATGCCCAGTTTTTCTTCTTTTTGGGCGATGTTTACAAGCTTTTGCAGGGTGGTATTGAGGGCTAACATGGCGGTAAATTAGGTAAAAATTAGGTATGTCGATGTGTTTGATGTTTTTTTACCACGGAGGCACAGAGAGGAGAACACAGGGAACGCATTTAAAAATAAACCTGGTTGAATTGACTGGCTCCGTTTCCTCTGTGTCTTCTCAGTGCTCTCCGTGGTTAAGTTTTTCAATTTAATAGTCGAAATATAAACATATCCGATATATTTGTTTCAACCAATAATTTGGCCTAAGTAATGAGTGCTTAACGCATTTATCCCACTTAGGACTATCGATTTAAGCTCCTAACTCAAAAAAAATGGCCAGATTAAATTTATTAGAAGAGACGCGCTACGAGAAGCTGCCGGTAACGGTGTATGACAATCAGCAGGAAGCGTCGGTAGCGGTAGCGCAGCG
>JBDUDE010000259.1:0-6506 GCA_040003105.1 Mucilaginibacter sp.
CGTAGCGCGCCAGGTAATTCCGGCGGTCATCGCTCACCAAAAAGGCAACGCTTTTACCGTCTTTGCTCCAGGTTGGATTTGCCACCGGCCTGTCCATTTGCCCGGTAATGGTTTTGCTGTTTTTACCATCGGCATACATAAGGCACAGTATTTCCTGATCGTAAATGGTGTACTCCTCTCCTGCTGTCGAGCGCAGGTAAGCAATATATTTACCATCGGGGCTCCATTTAGGGCTGATGTCATGCCCTTTCCAGGTAGTTAGCTGGATTAACTGCCCGTTTGGCTTTGCTTCGATGGTGAAAATATCATCATTGTCGTTTCTTTCGGGGTCAGGCGTACGGTTGCTTACAAAAACAATTTTGCTTCCATCGGGCGACCATTCTGCGGCACGCTCATCGGTATTTCCTTTGGTTAACGTGTCTAGCTTTTTTGCATCGATATTAAAAAGGTATAGATGCGTGTACTGATGTTTTAAATATCCCTCTATATCCTGTTTAAAGTGATACCTGTCTATTTTGATAGGCAATGGATTTTTAGGTTCCTCTTTAGCTTTAGTTTCCGGGCCTTCAATACTCAACAATAATTGCTTTGAATCGGGCGACCAGGAATAATCACCTAAATCACCTTTAATATCAGTTAGCTTTTTTGCTTCCCCACCCCTGCGGTCAAGCAACCAAACCTGCGACCCATTTTTTGATTCGCGCGATGAAAGAAAAGCTAAATACCTGCCATCCGGACTCCAACGCGGGCTCGATGCCGGCTCCGGTCCATGTGTCAATTCAATCGATTCACTGCCGGTAATACTTTGCATCCATAAGTGAGAAACCCGCCCATCTTTGGCAGTATCCACTTCCGAAAGGCTATAAGCCACCCATTTATCATCAGGAGATACCCTTGGGTCGCTCAGGCTTTTAATTTTTAAAAAATCAGCGGGTTTAAATGGAGCTTTTGGGGTTTGGGCGTAAACAAATGCAGAACAGCAAAAAGTGATTGCCAGCAGCGCAGTTTTTTTCATTATGATTTAATAGATGCGGTAATTTACAAATCTTTTGGTATAAAAAAACCGGGGCTAATGCCGCCCCGGTTAATATTAGTTAATGATATTAATTTCCGTAGCCGGGATTTTGAACCAGCTTAGGATTAGCGTTAATGTCCTGTAATGGGATTGGGAACACCAATTTATTAGAGCTGAATGGCAACGCCCCAACACCCTGCTGCAACCTCTTAGCATCATGCAAAAAGAAACCGCCCTCAAATGCCAGCTCGTGCTTTCTTTCCAGTAATATGTCATTTAGGGTAACTTCTGCTAGATCGTCCAGCCCGGCGCGCTTTCTGATAATGTTAATATCGTCAACCGGAGTGGCCCCGGTCGCTGTTCCTTTCCTGAAGTTTGCTTCTGCTCTTATCAGGTACAACTCTGCAAGCCTGATAATATGCACATTCCCAAACTCGTTATCAAACTTATCGCAGCGCAAATTACCGTCACTATCCGGATTGTATATGCCCAAACGAGCGTCCCCATCTTCAAAATCATCCAGGAAACTATCCTTAATAATAATATCGCCACGACCTGCATTATCCGACGATGCAAAATAGGTGTTAAATGAATTGGTACCTTGCTGCCCGGTAACCTGTATGGCAAACACATCTTCATCAGTATTATCCACATGTACAGCCGTGCCGCCTGGGTATGGGAACTCATCTAAATAATCAGCGTTAAGGCTAAACTTGGTCGACGAAATAACCTTGTTTGCTTCTGCCGCTGCATTTACATAGTCACCTTTTTGCAAATACAAGCGCGCCAATATTGCCGATGCAGAATATTTGTTTGCGTAAAAACTATTTGTTGCCGGTAGCTTGTTCTCGGCATCCGTCAGGTCGGTTATAGCTTGTTGATAAACCTGTGCAACAGTTGACCGCGAAACATAGGATGCGGAGGTAATAACGGTTGTAGGTGTTAAAACAATTGGCACACCCAGGTTGGTGTTAGGGTCACCATCGTTCCAGGCTTTGCCATAAAGTCGTACCAAGTCAAAATAGGTCATCCCTCTTAAAAACTTGGCTTCGCCTTCTGTACGTGGTGCATTGGCCGAAGCTACTTTACTTAAGTTAGCAATCACGTTATTGGCCTGGTTTATTACCTGGTAGCTGTCGGCCCAGGTGCTGTTTATAAAGCCATTATCAATCGGGATGTTTTGGTTCACCATTTGAGTCAGGCCCTGAAATGTGCCCTGCCAGTCAACAACGGTTTGGGTTGCCATCAGGTCGGCGTATAGTAAAGCGCCGCCGCCATATAAGTCCGACAAACCGGCCCGGTTGTACGCGCCCACCAGCGTTATCTGCACATCTTGTGCAGTTAAAATTGCCTGGCTTTGCTGAATTTGCTGAAAGGGCTTTAAATCAAGTTGTTTATTGCAGGCGCTTAATATCAGTACCGTGCTTAAAGCCCCTATGTATATTTTATTTAGTTTTTTCATGTCCTTACTTTTTAAATTATAGTCCAACATTCACTCCAAAAGTAATGGTACGCGGCTGTGGCGCCGAGTAGAAATCGTTTCCAAGGTTGATATTGCTCGCAAGGAAATCGGTGTTTACTTCAGGGTCCCATCCTTTGTATTTTGTTATGATAAACAGGTTATAGCCGTTTACAAACACTCTTAGTTTATCAATTTTGATTTTTTTAAGCATGTCTGAGGCGAAGGTGTACCCGATTGACGCGGTTTTTAAACGTACATATGAACCGCTTGACAAATACCTGCTGGATGGGTCAGTACCGTTAGGATAAAATAAGCGGGGTTCGGGCACCATGGTTATATCACCAGGTTTATTCCAGTAGTTCAACTGGTCAACGGTTTGATTGTCAAAACCATTGCTCGCCGATGAACTCATGTACTGGCCGCCGCCATTGTAAATTTTGTTACCAAATGAGCCATAAATAGAAAATGTGAGGTCGAAGCCTTTATATCCGAAGGTATTGGTGAAACCTCCCGTCCAAGGTGGAGTTGGGTTGCCTAAAGGAACGCTTTGGGCGGCGTTATAATCGTTCGTTTTAGTGCGATTTAGAGTGCCATCTGCATTTTTGGTATTCAGATAATATACTGCGTCACCGTTAGCCGGGTCGGCGCCTGCAAATTCACGTCCATAAAACACACCGATAGGCTGCCCTTCGATAACGCGGTTTAAATCAGCCCCATCATCAATTATTTGTCCCTGTACATAGGTTACCAGATTTTTGTTGTAAGCGGCATTAAAACTTGCGTTCCACCTAAACTTACCTACAAAAATATCGCCCGATACCGTTAACTCGATACCTTTGTTGTAAAGCTTGCCGAGATTTTGCAATTGCGAACCCAAACCAAGCGTTTCGGGTATGTTAACATTTAATAATAAATCGGAAGTATTTTTCCGGTATACATCTATGCTTCCGGATAAGCGGTTGTTGAAAAAGCCCCAATCTAAACCGAGGTTAATTTGTGCTGTTTTTTCCCATTTAAGGTTAGGGTTTTCCAATTGGAAAAAACGTTGACCGGCAACGCCATTATAACCCGCATCGCCAGAAAATAAGCCGAGTGCAGCATAATTGCCAATTTCAGCATTACCTGTTAAACCATAGCTAACCCTAAGCTTTAAGTTACTCAACGAGTTAAACTTTTTCATAAAGTTTTCTTCGGTTAACACCCAGCCGAGTGAACCTGAAGGGAACACCCCGTACCTGTTGTTTGCTCCAAATCGCGACGAGCCATCGGACCTAACGCTTCCGGAAAGCAGGTACCTGCCTTTATATGCATAATTGGCCCTTGCGAAATAAGATACGAAACTAAACTCGTTCTGAGTTGAAGTACCACCTGATTTTTCTGCGGCAGAAGCAATTTGACGATAGGAATCTGACGGAAATTGTTTTCCCTGGATATCATTGTGGGTGGCGTGGCTGTATTGATAGCTATTGCCAACAGTAATGTCGAGCGAATGATTTTGCGCGATTACGTTTTTATAGGTTAGATAATTATTCACCGTAAAGTTAACTACATCAGAATTTGCGTTTTCGCCAAAGCCATGCGGCGTACCCGTATTTCTCAGCGTTAAACTATTAGCGTAGCTATCTTCATTTTGGTTGGTTTGGTCAACGCCAAACTCTGAGCGGAAATTCAAGTGCTTTGAAATGTCCCAATTTGCAAATACATTTCCTAATGTACGGTAAACGTTTGTATGAAAGTATTCGTTATCCACGCTTATCAATGGGTTATAATAAAGCGGGAAGCTGCTGCTCGAACCCGGCGGCGTACCGCTTATTAAACCCGAGCGCGGGTCAATTACAGGAGTTATCGGCGATAGCGCAACGATTTGCAGCGGTGTGTTAAATTGGTCATCATTACTTACCCGTTTGTTAAATGTGTGGGTAAAGTTTAAATTCATGCCAATATTAAAATTGCTAAATATCTTGGTATCAATATTCACCCTGCCGCTGTAGCGCTGAAATTGGTTGCCTTTAAGTATACCGGTTTGGTTTAGCGCCTGGCCACCTATATAATAAGTGGTTTTTTCGCTGCCGCCTGTAAAATTCAAATCATATTGTTGCTGTGGAGCGGTTTGAAAGGCCTGCTTGCCCCAATCAGTGTTATACGTGCGCCAGTTAGTGTTCCCGGCAGAATATGTAGTAAATTTCCCCTCGACATATTCTTTTTCGTCCGCCTGTGCTGTCGCCAAATCTGGCTCAAAACCCAATAAAACGTCCTGCGTGGCGGCTCCCATCGCAGCGCGCTCCTGCAGCGCCAGCCATTGGTCGGTATTTAAAAATTTGCGCTCGCCCGATGGTTTGCTGTAGCCAAACTGCGCATTAAAGCTAATTTTAGCAGCGCCAATTTTTCCCTTTTTTGTGGTAATGATAATTACACCATTTGAACCGCGCGCACCGTATATTGCCGATGCTGACGCATCTTTTAATACCTGGAACGATTCAACATCGTTAAAGTTAAGGTCGGCAAGCGGGTCGGTTGTAGCGCCATTGCTCGACAGGTCGATCTGGTTGGCAATAATACCGTCAATTACAACCAATGGCTGAGTACCGCCTGATATTGAAGCTGTACCACGCACGCTGATTTTGATACCCTGCCCCAGTTTACCATTATTAGCCTGGATATTTACACCTGCGGTTTTGCCCTGCAGGGCCTGTTCAAAACTGGTTACCGGGGTGTTCTCTACTTCCTTACCTGACACGGTGGCGATAGAACCTGTGATACTGGCACGTTTTTGCGTACCATAACCAACCACCACCACTTCGGTTAGCTGTTTTGGGTCAGCATCCATCTGTGCGTCAACGGTTGCTCCGTTTATTGGCAAATTTGCATCCTTGTAGCCAATGTATTTAAACGTTAGCGCGGTTGTGCCATCCGGAACGGTTAAAGAATATAAACCATTTAAATCTGTTTGCGTGCCTGCTGATTTGGCACCCTTGGCGATCACCGTTACCCCTGGTAAGGGCGATCCGTCTTTTACATCTGTTACTTTACCTTTTACCACCTTGCTTTGGGCAAATGCAAGTGAAAAACAGGAAAATAAAAGAAAAAACGAGAGTAGAGTTTTCTTCATATGTGATTAGTTAATTATTGTTCAAGGCTGAACAAGTGGTAAATTATTAATAATTTGCCTTAGATGCAATTAAAATCACAAATAAGTTACATTAAAATTAAAAAATTAACACCTCTGAAAGTATTTCTATATATAATACATCTGTTATTAAGCAAAAGTTGCCTATGAAAATATTTATTCACTATTGCGATGTATTTATACCAGCCAATGGCTGCCTTTCTATTGACGATCAATAAGGTAAAAAGGGAACTTTAGCAATTTTTTAGAAGATTTCGGATCCCTGAGTCTAACTTAACTGATGTATAAACAATCCCGATAGTTTCTTTTGTTTATTTATAATCGCTAGTTTTTTTGGCGATAAGCCTTCATTATTCTCGTGGTTAAAGTCTGCCCCAAACCGCAAGAGCATTTCAACCTGTTCAATTTTACATTTCCTTTTCACTGCGTAAAACAAAGCGGTGTTGCCTTTTGAATCGGTGAAATTTACGTTTGCACCATTTTTTAAAAACCATTCGGCCATGCTAAACCGCTTCCAGTTAAAAGCGGCCAAAAATGGGGTGTCGCCGGCCGTAGGGTCGTCAACTTTTGCGCCATGCTTTCTAAACAATTCAGCTGCTTCAACATCATCGTACCATGCAATAACGTACATGCAGTTATCAGGATTAGCACCGTTTTGTAATAAATAAGTATAAATGCCGGCATTACGACCACGTGTATAGGCATACCATAGGGGTGTGGCCGGGAAATTACAGTTGGCATCCGGAATGTTATGGATTGAATTAATATCCATGCCACCATTTAAAAGCAGTTTAAGTAGCTGCAAGCTGTCTCCGGTTTTTTCTGGCGATTTTGAAATATCCACCCCACCTAAATAATGCAGTGCATTTTTGCCGGTCTCTTCCTGCCAGTTAAACCACCTG
>JBDUDE010000456.1:0-1959 GCA_040003105.1 Mucilaginibacter sp.
CTTTTAAACAACGGATAGTAAAATAATTCTATTGTTAATTACGGTTAAAAACAACCTTTTGATACAGCTGTTTTAAAAGAAAATATTTTAATGGTTGTTGTACTTAACAATACTGAAATATAGTTGGTTAGTTTGCCTTGCACTCAAAACACCTGCTCCACCCTTTTATCCGGGTAATCCAGTTTCTCGCTTTTTCTTACGCCGTTTACGGTGATGTGCACAATGTTTATCTGGTCGTCAAACTGGTTGTGCAGCAGGCTTACATTCACATCAATTTTTTTAACCGAGGGTATTTTATCGGTCTCGATGTAAACGTCCGTAGCTTCCTTATTAATTTCGAAGCCTAAGTAATTAAGATTTAATGGCGCTGCGCCGGTTTTAACCTGCAGGTTGGAAGCAACGTATTTTTTTACCAGGGCGTCCATCGCGGCATGCATTTCGGCTTTGGTAAGGTCGGTTTTTGTGTGGAATTGTTTGACCAGTGCGGCTTCAAAATCGTCGGTAAAAATAGTGCAGATAATTTCCAGCTTACTATCCTGTTTGTTATAGCTGATGTTGGTAGTGCTTACGTGGATAGGGTGGAAAGCTTTTTTTACAGGCTTTACCGGCAGCACTATGCCTAATACAATGTAACAATATAGTAACGGTTGGTAAATAAAAGCCCACATAGTATACCCTGGTTTTTATAGTTAAAAAAACGGCTTAAATTTAGCGCTTAAATCGGTTAGTTCGCAATGTCCGACTTTGCTTTTTATTTTAAGATGGGTTGGCAGCACATTATCAGTGCCGATGCGCTCGACCACCAGTTGTTCATTCTTGCTCTTGCCTGCGTATATTCAATCCGTGATATCAAGCGGGTGCTGATTTTGGTTACCGCTTTTACCATTGGTCATTCATTAACACTGGCATTAAGCGTTTATGATGTGATACGGTTTTCCAGCAGATGGGTGGAGTTTTTGATCCCCTGCACCATATTTATAACGGCGTTAAATAATATATTTCAGATAAACCGGCGGGATACAAGTGCGAAGATAAATTATTACCTTGCATTGTGTTTCGGCCTTATCCATGGGATGGGTTTTGCAAACGCCATTCGCATTATGCTGGCAAAAGACCAAACGATTGGTTTGGGTTTGTTTGGCTTTAATGTGGGACTAGAAGTCGGCCAGATTATAGTGGTGGCCGTAATATTGATAATTGGTGTGCTGTTCTTAAATATAATAAAGGTGCAACGCCGCGACTGGATATTTTTCCTGTCGGCAGGTGTATTTGCATTATCTTTAAAGATGGCTTTGGAGAGATTGCCGTGGTGAGAATTTCGGAATTCGGATGTTCGATTTCGGGGATTTTTGAACGCTAACCGCAGACATTCTAATTATCTTCCGGACTTTCGGTCTTTTCCGACTTTCCGGACTTTACTGACTAACTAATAACTGACCAAACAAAATAATAATTAACAATGAAAAAAGTTTTTACCTCACTTTTTTGCACCCTGGCTATTGGCGCTTTTGTAAAGGCGCAGGATATTCAGAACAATCCTACCAGTAACCACGGCAACAAATTTGAACAGTTGGGCACTATTTTAAATACGCCCAATGAACAACGCACCGCAAGCGGTGCGCCCGGAGCCAAATACTGGCAGCAACGTGCAGATTACGACATTAAATGCGAACTTGACGAAAAGAACCTAAAGCTTACCGGCAGCGAAACCATCACCTATTACAACAACTCGCCCGACCCGCTCGATTACATCTGGTTGCAGCTCGACGAAAATGAGCATAACAATAACGACAATGCCAACTATCAGCAAAGTTCGCTTATGCCGCGCGGTGCAGGTACATTACAGATGGACAGGGCTCAAAAAGTTAGCGGTGATAACGGCTATGGCGATAAAATAGTGAGCATTACCGATGTGCTTGGAAAAAGCCTGCCATACATTGTTAACAAAACCATGTTGCG
>JBDUDE010000032.1:0-1957 GCA_040003105.1 Mucilaginibacter sp.
CATGGATTCATACTCGCTACCAACATAAAACTGCTCGGGTAATCAACCGTAAACTTGGCACGCGATATGGTTACCCGGCGCTCTTCCAGCGGCTGGCGCATTACCTCGAGGGCGCTGCGTTTAAACTCGGGCAACTCATCTAAAAACAGCACACCATTGTGCGCCAGCGATATCTCACCGGGTTGCGGGTTACTGCCGCCACCGACCAGGGCCACATCGCTAATGGTATGGTGCGGTGAACGGAATGGCCGGGTGGTTACCAGCGCGTCAGCTGCCGACAGTTTACCCGCCACCGAATGTATCTTAGTGGTTTCTAATGACTCATATAAACTCAGTGGCGGCAAAATAGAAGGCAATCTGCGGGCCAGCATGGTTTTGCCCGCTCCCGGTGGACCAATCAATATTACATTATGCCCGCCTGCGGCGGCAATTTCGAGTGCGCGCTTTATATTTTCCTGGCCGCGCACTTCGCTGAAGTCGCTGTCGTAGGCGGTAAGGCTTTTGTAGAATTCTTCGCGGGTATCAACAACCACCGGGCTAAGCTGCCGGGTACCGTCAAAAAAGCCGGCAACTTCCGTAAGGCTCTCAACGCCATATACTTCCAGGTCGTTAACTATGGCTGCTTCGCGGGCATTTTGTTTGGGCAGTATGAAACCTTTAAACCCGTCTTTGCGCGCCTGTATGGCTATCGGCAGGGCGCCTTTTATGGGCTGCACAGTTCCGTCGAGCGACAATTCACCCATTATCAAATATTTGTCGAGCTCTTCGCCGTCAACCTGGCCCGAGCCGGCCAATATGGCTGTGGCAATGGTAAGATCGTATGCCGAGCCTTCCTTGCGGATATCGGCGGGGGCCATGTTTACTATTATTTTCTGCCGGGGCATCCGGAACCCGTTGGTTTGCAACGCGGCCTCAATGCGCTGCATTGATTCGCGCACGGCATTATCAGGCAAGCCTACTATCAAATAAAAGGGTTTGCCGCCGCCGCTGATATTCACCTCAACGGTTATGGTAATGGCCTCGATGCCGTAAACTGCGCTTCCAAAAGTTTTAACTAACACAATGATAAAGTTTAATCATCCGGCGAAAGTTATATAATTTAATTGAGGGATGGAAAAAGCGGGGTGTTTATTAAGATCAAAGTACAAACTTTTATATTACAAAAGCCCGCATTACCCGCCGGCAAAGCGTTCCAATTTTCCGCACGGAACGCCCCGAACGCTGTGAAACATGCTCATTATTAACCATTTACTTTTTTAATAAGTCCCTGATGGAAACCGGGTTATTATTTAAATTTTTCCGTAACTTTATATCAAATACCACTTTAAACCGGCCATATACCCAAACCTTCAGAACTTGGTAAAACTAAAACTGATAATTGCCTGCCTGCTGCTGTCCTGCTTTCGCATGTACGGCCAGGATAAAAACAATGCTGTCCACCCGGTGGTCGTCAAATTAAAAACCTTTCTGGCAACCCATCTTGTCGAAAAGGCCTACCTGCAATTTGACAAGCCCTTTTATGCCGCAGGCGATACCGTTTATTTTAAGGCCTACGTTACGCTCGGCGAACGGCATAAATTATCAAACTTAAGCGGCGTTTTACGTGTCGACCTCATCAACACCAATAATAAAATAGATCAATCTATAAAACTGCAATTGACCAACGGCCTTGCCTGGGGCGATTTTTTATTGCCTGATTCATTACCAAAAGGCAATTACCGCATAAGGGCCTACACCCAGTGGATGCGTAACGAAGGCAATGCCGCTATTTTTGAACGCATAATTCCGGTTGGTTCGGCAGAAAAGGAGAAGATTGGGGAAAGCATGCCTGCAGGGACAAAAATAAATGCAAAACCCGATGTTCAGTTTTTTCCCGAAGGCGGTAACCTGGTAAGTGGCATCCGTTCAAAAATTGCTTTTAAAGCTATTGGCACAAATGGCAGGGGAATTGACGCTT
>JBDUDE010000905.1:0-1951 GCA_040003105.1 Mucilaginibacter sp.
TCCAGCAGGTTGTTGCCGTCAATACGGCGGCCTTCCATGCCGTAGCCTATGGCTTTATCAACTAAATATTTACAGTTATATTGCTCGCTTATAGGGGTCGATAATCCGTAGCCATTGTTTTCAATCAAAAATATAACGGGCAGTTTCCAAACAGCGGCGATGTTTAATGCTTCGTGAAAATCGCCTTCGCTGGTGGCGCCTTCGCCTGTAAATACCAGGGTTGCTTTTGGTCGTTTGGCCAATACATCGGCCAGCGCAATGCCATCCGCCAGGGCCAGCTGCGGCCCCAGATGTGATATCATCCCTATGATTTTATACTCCTGCGTACCGAAGTGAAAGGAGCGGTCGCGCCCCTTGGTAAAGCCAGATGCTTTGCCCTGCCATTGCGCCATTAAGCGCGACAACGGGATGTCTCGCGTGGTGAAAACGCCCAGGTTGCGGTGCATCGGCAGTATGTATTCGTCGGCCGTCATGGCCATGGTGCTGCCAACGGCAATGGCTTCCTGCCCGATGCCCGAAAACCATTTCCCAATGCGTCCCTGTCTTAAAAGGATGAGCATCTTCTCCTCCACAAGGCGCGGCCAGAGCAATTTTTTATAGAACTCAATTAATTGGCCATTATTCAGGTTTTTCCGGTCGAAAATCATCCGCCAAAACTACAGAAGTTTTTAGGAATTTGTTCAATAGTTCACTGGTTCATTAGTTCATTGGGGAATAGTTTGATAATTGCAAAAAGGCATTTTATTGGTAATTTAGGCGTATTATTGCTGTTGCAAACGGGTCAAACTTTTTTTAATTATTATATTGAACCGCTTTTAAATCGACAAAGCATTTACAAAGCGCCAGGTATCAATCATTGCACCAATGAACTAATGAACAACTGAACTGATGAACTACAAGAAACGTACCCCGCTCATACTTTTTATCCTTGGCGCTGCTATCGCGATATCGGCTGCTACACACGATTTTTTCCTGATGCCCGAGTTTTTTTATATGCACAAGGGCGATAAGCTTAACATGCACCTGTTGATGGGTGATTTGTTTGTAAAAGATACCGAGATACCCTATCAGCCCAATAAAACCAGCCGGTTTATGCTGTATAATGGCTCCAAAAAAATTGATTTAACCAAGGCATCTAAAGATAGTGCGATGCCGGTGCTGAGTTATGAAATGGTTAACCAGGGGCAATCATTAATCGAGATGACCAGGAGCTATGAGTTCAGCTTTACCTCACGCGATGCTTATGCCGAATTTTTGAATAACCAGGGGCTCGACAAAATGGCCGAAAAGGTAAAAAGCGGCAACCAGTTTAGGGTAAAAGAAAAATACACCCGGTACTTAAAAACACTGGTATCTGTCGACGAAGCCAAAGGCGATGCTTATCAAAAGGTTTTAAATGAAGATTTTGAGCTAATTTTAAAAGAAAACCCTTTCAAAAAACGTTACGGCGATGATATGATTGCCGTGCTGAAATTTAAAGGCAAGCCTGCAGCTTCGGCTTCGGTGGGGTTATACATAAAAACCATTACCGGTAATGTTTATACCCAAAACTTAACTACCAGCCCCGAGGGCGAAGTGACGTTTAACCTTAGCCGCGAGGGTATTTACCTGTTGCGCAGCGTACGCATCGAGCCAACCAAAGATAAAGACGCCGACTATGAAAGCTGGTGGACATCATATACCTTTCCCTTTAGCAGCTCCGAAGAATTGCCGAATACATATAAGGAATTTGGGTTTGGCAACAAGCATTGACGTTAGTGATTAGTTAATTGGAGGTTAAAGATTAGGAGGAAGGATCAATCGCAGCGTCTTTCGGACTTTCGGTCTTTTCCGACTTCGGACTAATCACCAAAATTGTTCTTCTCCTTATACATCCTGCTGAACGATTTATCCGCTACTTTTGGCATCTCTTTGTAATGGCCCCAGGTTTTTTTGAAGAAGGTGCGGAGCA
>JBDUDE010000764.1:0-6454 GCA_040003105.1 Mucilaginibacter sp.
ACATCTCAAATCTAATATAGAATGAGTACTGGAAATATGAATTTAACACTAAAGGTTTGGAGGCAGAAAAATGCTCAAACTAAAGGTGCATTTGTGACATACAAAGCTGAAGGTATTTCGCCGGATATGTCGTTTTTGGAGATGCTGGATGTGGTGAATGAAAGCCTTATCCTGAAAGGGGAGGAGCCCATCCACTTTGACCATGATTGCCGCGAGGGTATTTGCGGGATGTGCTCGCTGTATATCAACGGGCATCCGCACGGGCCGAAAAATGCCATTACTACCTGCCAGCTGCACATGCGTACCTTCCACGATGGTGAAATTATCGTTATCGAGCCATGGCGCGCTGCCGCTTTCCCGGTTGTGAAGGATTTGGCGGTTGACCGTTCGGCTTTCGACAGGATACAACAGGCTGGTGGTTTCGTATCGGTAAACACAGGTGTTACTATCGATGCCAATGCCATTCCTATCCCGAAGGTAATTGCTGATGAGGCATTCAACTCTGCAACCTGTATTGGTTGCGGTGCCTGCGTTGCGGCTTGTAAAAATGCATCGGCTATGTTGTTTGTATCAGCTAAGGTAACACAGCTTGGTATGTTGCCGCAGGGCCAGCCTGAGCGTTACAGCCGTGTACAGGCCATGGTTGCGCAAATGGATGCCGAAGGTTTTGGTAACTGCACCAACACCGGCGCCTGCGAGGCCGAATGCCCTAAGGAAATTAAGA
The DNA here is from genome assembly GCA_040003105.1 of Mucilaginibacter sp. Lineage (GTDB taxonomy): Bacteria > Bacteroidota > Bacteroidia > Sphingobacteriales > Sphingobacteriaceae > Mucilaginibacter. The sequence continues at coordinate 725 of JBDUDE010000764.1, forward strand.
TGACCAACATCAGCCGGATGAATAATGATTATTTCAGCGCCAAGCTATTCCGCGAGGAAGCAGCGCATGAGCACGCCGCCGGCGAATAAAGAAAAACAATGTTTAACTGTAAGGGCTTTGAAAGAAATTTCAAGGCCTTTTTTAGTTTAGATACACTAATTTTCACGAATTGAAACGAATTTAATAATGCACTAATTTTCACGAATTGAAGCGAATTACACGAATTTCATAAACGCGGCCTTTTCTCAATTCTTGACTCTTGGTTCTTGTCTCTTGTTTTTTTGACTCTATCCCGCTTTCTTCTTCATCCGTAAATATTATGGTTTAAAAAGCCGTTCCTGAATTTGCCGTGGGGGTCGTATTCGGCTACCAGTTTTTTGAAGCCGGTCAATTTTTCGTAGCTTGACTCGAGCACTTTTGGCGCTATGGTAAATATCTTTCCCCAATGTGGGCGTGGATTAAATGGCGCAAGTTGTTGCTCAATTAACGGTAGTAGCTTTAGCACGGCTTCGGTTTCCTGCTTCCAGGTAAAGTGAATGGTAACCGATGTTTGTTTGTGGCAGGGGCTCATCCATAAATCATCGGCGGCGATGGTGCGTATTTCGGTTATAAAAAGGTGCGGGCCGATTTGCTTACCAAGTTTGTGGACGGCCTGGATTGCTTCAACTGCGTTATGCATCGGCACAAAATATTCTGACTGCAACTCCTTGCCGCTGCTTGGCGTAAATCCCATTTTAAAATGGGGCAGCCTTTCATGCCAAGGTCCTGGTACGCCCATTTGTTCAGTGCAGTTTTCGGCATCGAGGGCGATAATGGGGTGCACGTTTTTTGTTGCGGCCTTTGCGCCATAAAATTCATGCAAAACTTTATCACTGTCGACCCCTACGCGGCTTTTTATCCAAACTTCGTTAATGTTATTGCTTTGCCAGTCGGTAAACAGGCTTACACTATAGCCTGCGGACATTATTTTTTCAAAATTATTCTTCAGTTGCTCCATGGGTAAACCCACAAAAACATTTTGCCGCACCATATAAGTTGGTTGAATCTGAAGCGTTACTTTGGTAATTACCCCTAAAGCGCCCAGCCCCACCACAGCGGCATTGAACTTTTTATGGTCCGTATCTTTCGATAGATGAACAACACTTCCGTCAGCAATTACAATTTCCAAACCCGTAACGGCGCTGGCAAGGTTCCCGTTTTTAACGCCCGACCCATGTGTGGCAGTAGTGATAGACCCTGCAACTGAAATATGCGGCAATGAAGCCAGGTTATGCAATGCATAGCCTTTTTGGTGCAGGTAAGGCGCCAGTTCGCCGTATTTTATGCCGCCCTCAACGGTAACCGTTTTTTTATCGGCGCTGATACCAATTACCTTGTTTAGGTCTTTGGTTGAAAGTAAGTTATCGGTGCTGTCGGCTATGTTGTTAAAACAATGGCGGGTGCCAAGCACTTTTATTTTGCTGTGCTTTTTTACCAGTGTTTGTACTTCTTCAACCGTTTTTGGGTAAAATACATTACCTGTACTAAAAGTTAGGTTTCCGGCCCAGTTTTTAAGTCGCTCCTGGTAAGCCAATGAATTAAATGGGGATGCAAGTGGTGTTGCCATTAAGGTAGCGCTTAATTGAATAAAAGTTTTTCTTTTCATAATAATCAGCTTATGACAAGGTAAGGTTTATTAGCTGATATAAGCAAAGAATTTTGTTGTACTTGCCTGCCGTTGTTGCGTTTACTCAGTTTAAATCGTATTGTTAACTATCCAATTAAAGGTTTAAATTTATAAATATGAAAACGTTGTTTTACCCAATCATAGGCCTGGTTCTTTTGGCGGTAATTGCTATCGGTTGTACTACAAATGCCACTAACAAATGCGGCCCGTGCCCCTTAATTGCCCAGGTATTGCCAAATATCAACTTCAGGATAGTTGATAAAACTACCGGAGAAGACTTGTTTTTTGCAGCTGCGCCAAAATACAAAATAGGTCAGTTAAAGTTACGGCATATAGTAAATGGCAAGGCCGATTCCGTTTTTTTGAGGGTTGACAGCGCGGGAAAGAAGTTTAATATTTTTGTTCCGCCGAGCGGTCCGGTTGATACCGTAACCATGCAGGTGGCTGACAAGCCACAGGATTTATTTTTATTTAAAACCGGCAAAACCCCGGGTTGCTGTTCCTTCCTGGTGCTAAATTCGGTAAGTTATAATGGGGGAGTTGTTTATACACATGCAAACGGGCCTGATGTGGTAGTTTTAACCAAATAAACGAAATCCTTTTTTAATAAAAATAAAGCGCCGGAAGCAACCTTTGCCTTCGGTGTACTGATTGATGGCTGCTCACTAAGGGTCGTTTTACCCGAAATCCTGCCAATTGTTAGCCGGGCGATTTGCATATAGATACTATTAATTTTAACATATCCGTTCGTCCAAATAATGAATTAATATTAAAAAATACCTGCTGAAAGCGAAACTAACCCCCTGGTTTATACGTATAAAGATTACATCAACCTTATTAACCTTATAAAGCAAATATTGTAAGTGGTGTCATTAGCATATTCTTTTACATATTTCATTACCCCGACTTATAATTGCATTTAAAGATTAACGAGGCTGATTTTTAGTAACTATTGATAATGGTTAATGTTTTTTGTTTTGAAAGAGCGTAAGTCGTTTGTATCGGGTCTGAAATTGGTGTTCAAAAAAACATCCTTTGTTTTGTTGCTGATAGTGGTAGTGGCGTCGGCTGTAATGATAGTAATGAATTTTTTTACTATCAAAACTTTATCTGCCGCAAGGGCTTACATTAATGGGGAGTCGCAATATTCAAAGGGCCAAAAAGATGCATCGGCTTACCTGATTAATTATATTTTCCTAGAAAACGAGGATGATTACGCTGCCTTTGAAAGGGCGATTGACATACCCAAAGGCGACCAAAACGCCCGGATGGCATTGTTATCAAACGATGATTATCAATTGGAAAAAGCAGGGTTTTTGCAAGGAAAGAATCACCCGGATGATGTTGATAACCTGATATGGCTTTTTAGAAATTTTAAGAACTTGGCCAGCTTTAAAAAAGTAACACAAATTTGGAGGGATGGTGACAGTCTTGTAAACAAATTAGATGATATCGGTTTACAATCGCACATTGAGGTAACGAAAGGCGAAATGTCAGCAGCCCGAATGAAAATCGTTATCTTGTCAATTACAAGTATTTCGGCTGAGCTGACAATTAAAGAGCAGGCGTTTTCTGATTCACTTGGCGCAATTTGCCGCAGCATAAATTTGTATATATTTATCGCCAATATTTTTATTACGCTGGTTATTTTAACCAGTTCGCTGTCGTATGCTGGCATCATGATCAGCAAGCTTGCTAAATCTCAGAAAAAAGTAATTGAACAGAATGAAAGCCTGCAGGTAATAAATGCCGGGCTGGATAAATTTGTATTTAATGTGACGCATGACCTGCGGGCGCCGCTGGTTGCACTTATTGGTTTAATAGAGCTGATTGATGAGGAATCGGACATCGAGCAAATTAAAGCCTATATATTGATGATGAAGGAAAGCCTTGAAAAGCAGGATCATTTTATAAATGAAATGATGTTGTTTATCCAGAGCAAACATTCGGGCTTTATTAAAAAAGAATGTTATTTAACTACAATTATTAATGACGTAATAGCCCAAAATCATTACCGGAATGGCGGGAAACAGATTCAAATATCAAGTGAAGTGGGCCTGGATAAAATTAACAGCGACGCTTTGAAATTACATGTAATATTAAGCAACCTGGTATCAAACGCCATGAAGTACAGTGATCCGAAAAAAGAAGAACAGTGGGTAAAAGTAAAAACTTATCAGCAAGAAACATCGGCTGTAATTGAGGTTGAGGATAATGGCCTGGGAATACGTCAAAAAGACCAGGAGCGTATTTTTGATAAATTTTACATGTCGGGTAATAATAAAAAGAGCACAGGGTTGGGGCTCTATCTTGTTAAAGATGCAATTACGCAAATGGCCGGGCGTATTGAAGTGCAATCAGAACCCGGGCTTTATAGCAGGTTTATTATCAGCATACCTTGCTGAAATTATTGAGTTGCTTTTATTTTTTCCCGCGACTCAAAGCAAGCAGTTCATTTTCCTTTGCCCGGGCCAAAACTATTTTGGCAATAGCAGCTACCGGTAGTGGCTCCCCGGGTTTAAAGTGGATGGTGGCGCCCGAAGTTTTATAGCCTTTAAGCTCATCCTTCATGCTTTTTACCAGCGGCGGGCTCATGGTATACAAACTGCAGAAATCTTTGGTAACGCCAATGCCAACCAGCATATAAATATGTTTAAAGCAATGTGCCTGGTAGCTGAAACTTTCTTCGGCGGCGGGCATTATATCAAGGATAATTCGGCGCAGTTCGGTTAAGCAGGTTTTAAACTGCCCATCTTGTTTGCCAAGGTAACCGTTAAATATTTTTTCTCCGTTTGATTCCATTTCACCAGCAGATTAAACCATTCCCACTTCCTCATTAAATATTCGTTGCTTGAAGTTCGTTGTTTTTTACCTTGTTTTTTTTCTTAAAGCCTCTATAACCTCTTCTTCAGTCCCTAAAAACGCCCCTGCCGATTCCATTTTCAGGCTCGCCATGGCGGCAGCAAATTCGCCGGCTTGCTGTATATCATCGCCCTTGAGCCGGCTATAAAGATACCCGGCCATGTAGGTGTCGCCGCATCCGGTGGCATCAACAAGCGTACGTGGCGGAAAGGCCGGGATATTATAAAATTGGCCGTCGCTATAAACTGCCGAACCCTGGCTGCCGTTGGTTATTACTACTTCTTTTACTCCCCAGCCCGCAAGCATTTTTGCGCCATCTTCCGGGCTTTCGCATTGGGTTAGGGCCTGCAGCTCGGCAACATCTGCTTTAACAACATCAGCATATTGCAAAGCTTCCTTTTTTGCGGGCCAGTCGGTGGGGTATACTTTTTGGTTGATAACTTCGCGCAGGTAGCCCTGTACATCAATACTTACGCGGCCTTTGGCGGCGAGGGCTTTTATCAATTCGGTACTAATATCATCTGCCAGCAGCGGGCCAAGATGGTAAAGCGCAGCGTCTACGGTATCAAACTGTTCAATATCAAATGAATCGGCGGTAGCCAACACATTTTGGGTGCGCTCATCCTGGTTTTGGCCGTATATGTTTTCGAAGTACACCGTGTGGGCGCTGGGCTGCACCTGCACATTGACGCCTTTGCTGCGCAAGTCGGCAACGTAGTGCATTTCGGCAGGGGCGAGGGCGGTTACCAGCAGGTAATCTATTGGTAGTTGGCTAAGCGCGCATGAGAAATACCAGGCGGTGCCACCCGCCATGTGCATGGTGTTTTGGGTGGTTACTACCTTGTCGCTGGTGATGTGGCCTATACAGCAGAGTTGTGGCATATGTTGATATTAGTAATCGGGCAAGATAGTAAGAAGTCGGGAAAGTCCGAAAAGTCGGGAAGACCGAAAGTCCGGAAGTCCGGAAGACGCTGCACTTGTCTGGCTGGTCTTGCCGCTACAATATGGGCCGAGCCGATGGCTCTTTGCGGGGGCGCAATTGGTAGCAACATATTCCTTTTATTCCCGTTATTTACCTTATGGGCAGGCTCTTCACTATTTTTATATTTGTTTTGGCGGTAAGCCAAACATTTGCCCGGCAAACACAGCCCGTAATTGCCTTTGCCAGCGACACACAGGAACCCCTGTTGGTTGAAAAACTG
>JBDUDE010000536.1:0-1941 GCA_040003105.1 Mucilaginibacter sp.
GTAGGTTATATGGATCCGGGCAACTGGGCAACCGATAGTGCCGGCGGCAGCGCCTTTGGATACAAACTAATTTGGGTGTTGTTTGCCTCGAATCTTATCGCCCTGCTGCTGCAGTCACTAAGCGCCAGATTGGGCATAGTGCGCGGGCTTGATTTAGCGCAAGCATCAAAAAATGCTTACCCGCGATTTGTAAACTTTTGCCTTTATATACTGGCGCAGGTAGCCATTATTGCCTGCGATTTGGCCGAAATTATAGGTATGGCCATTGGTTTGCAATTATTATTCCACCTTCCCCTGCTTTGGGGCGTATCATTAACCATCACCGATACCGTGCTTATGCTATTTTTGATGAACAAAGGCATGCGCAACCTCGAAGTGTTCATCATGTCGATGATATTTATAATCGGTGCTTCTTTTTTGGTGGAGATGTTTATTGTGGGCCCCGATGTTGTTGGTATAGCCAAGGGTTTTATACCTACTAACCTGTTTAAAAGCGATAAGATTAGCCAAAGCATGTTGTACATAGCCATCGGGATAATTGGCGCTACGGTTATGCCGCATAACCTATACCTGCACTCGTCGCTGGTGCAAACACGGCAAATCAGCCGGACGGACGCTGGCATCAAATCGTCGATAAAATTCAATTTATTCGATACTGTTATCGCGCTGAACCTGGCATTTTTTGTGAATGCTGCTATATTGATACTGGCCTCGGCAGCATTTTTTAAAAATGGTTATTTTAAAGTTGCCGAAATACAAGATGCTTACAAATTGCTGGAACATATTTTCGGCAAAATTGCCCCTACCCTTTTTGCCATCGCACTGATAGCATCGGGGCAAAGCTCCACCATAACTGGTACGCTTGCCGGCCAGATAATTATGGAAGGCCATATCAACCTGCGTATTGAGCCCTGGTTACGCCGTCTGCTAACCCGTGTACTGGCAATTGTGCCAGCCGTATTCACGATAATCTATTTCGGCGAAAGCGGCCTCGGCAGCCTGATAATTTTAAGCCAGGTGGTACTGAGTTTACAATTGGGTTTTGCTGTTATCCCGTTGATACACTTTACCTCAAACCGGAAGCGGATGGGCAAATTTGCCATCAGCCTTAAAGTAAAAATACTGGCCTGGGCAAGCGCTATCCTGATTGTAGCCTTAAACGCCAAGTTAGTAGTTGACCAGATTGGTGACTGGGTTGGCGAGTTCCCTTCGGCAGCAGTTTGGATTTACGCAATAGTAACACCCTTGGTAGTAGGTGTAGGCTTGTTGCTGGTGTATGTATTTTTAAGGCCGATATTATACAAACATAACGACGAGCCCTCCAGCGTGCCACACGGGCTGGCCTCTAAAATTACCGATTTGGCGCCTATAGTTTATCATAACATCGCAGTCACCATCGATTTCTCCGCTAACGATACAGAATGCATTAGGAACGCGATAATGCAGGGTGGAAAGAGAGCACATTATACGCTGATACACGTAGTGGAGACCGCTGGTGCCCGCTATTATGGCGGCCAGGTGGCAGACCATGAAACCCAAAGCGATTTGGATAACCTGGAGATATATATTAAAACCTTAACCGACCTCGGCTACCACGCCAAACCGCATATTGGCTTCGGTAGTGCCGCCAGCGAAATAGCCAAATTTGTAAATAATAACGATGTTGATTTTATAGTAATGGGCTCGCACGGACATAAGGCATTAAAAGATTTAATTTTCGGCACCACGGTAAACTCAGTACGGCATAAGGTTAATGTACCTGTGCTGGTGGTTAAACCACCAAAAGTTCACCATTGAAATAATTTGCATATTTGCAGTGATGAACCAGGATATCTACATAAAGAACAAAAAAGCCTATTTTGAGTACCACATACTTGACAAATACACCGCAGGCATAAAATTGCTGGGTACCGAAATTAAATCCATCCGCGATGGCAAGGC
>JBDUDE010000518.1:0-1938 GCA_040003105.1 Mucilaginibacter sp.
ATAAGGTCCGTAAGCTGAATGCGGTAACATCCGTTTTAGTTGAGCCTAAAGTAATTGAAAAGAAGAATTTAATTTGGCTTATCTGGGGCGCTATCATTATTTCATTATTGATTGCATTTACAGCATTATGGTATAACGAACCGGGGTTCAGGGCCTATGCGGAAACCATCACGCCCGAATTTTACTATTTCCTGGCTGCGGGTTTTGTGTTTGCCATGATTGATGGCGCAATCGGCATGTCGTACGGTGTTACGTCCACCTCATTCTCGCTATCAATGGGTGTTCCTCCTGGTTCGGCAAGCATGGGGGTGCATTTATCCGAAATTATGAGTAACGGAATTGCCGGCTGGATGCACTACCGGATGGGAAACATCAACTGGAAACTGTTTAAATTGTTGCTGATACCGGGTATCATCGGGGCGGTTGCAGGGGCCGCCTTACTTTCGTCGTTAGAACATTATAGCCAATACACCAAACCGTTTGTGTCTTTATATACACTGATACTGGGCATTGTTATCCTGTCAAAAGCATTTAAAACCAGTGTTGTTAAATCGGCAGATAAAATAAAGAAAATTCCTTTATTGGGTCTTGGTGGTGGTTTTATCGATGCTGTTGGCGGTGGCGGCTGGGGCTCAATTGTGTTATCAACGCTGATTGCCGGCGGCCGTCATCCCCGCTTTTCGCTGGGCACGGTAAAGCTATCCCGGTTTTTTATTGCGCTGATGAGCTCGATAACATTTATCACTATGCTGAACAGTAATCACTGGGAAGCTGTGGCCGGTTTGGTTATCGGTAGCGCTGTCGCATCGCCTATTGCGGCAAAAATATCAAACCGCATTTCGGCCAAAGCTATAATGGTAGCAGTCGGGGTAATAGTAATTTTAATAAGTATAAAAAGTTTAGTGGCCTTTATAACTAGGTGATATAAGATGAGTGAGTTAGCTAAATACGTAAAGCAGGAAACGGCAGGCTTAAACCCGGTTGAAGCATTGACGCTGCTGTCGGATATTTTTCATGATGAAATAGTTTTTTCCACCAGCTTTGGTTGGGAAGACCAAGTGATAACGCACATGATATTCGCCAATAACCTGCCTATAAAAGTTTTTACTCTGGAAACGGGCCGGCTGTTTCCTGAAACTTATTACGTGTGGAACCGCACCATGGAAATCTACGGTAAGCCTGTACATGCCTACTACCCAAAAACCGAACTGGTGGAGCAAATGGTAAGCACAAAAGGGCCGAGCAGTTTTTATGAATCGGTAGAAAACCGTAAGGAATGCTGTGGAATACGTAAGATAGAGCCTCTGAAACGTGCCCTGGCTGACAACAAATGCTGGATAACGGGTATCCGTGCAGAGCAATCGGCAAATCGCCAGGATATGGAAAACGTGGAATGGGACGAGCAAAATAATTTAGTTAAATTTCACCCTATTTATAGCTGGACATTAGACGAAGTAAAAGAATACATCAAAAAATACAATATCCCATACAATACACTGCACGACAGGGGCTTCCCAAGCATTGGATGTGCTCCCTGTACAAGGGCGGTACAACCGGGCGAAGATTTCAGGGCAGGCCGCTGGTGGTGGGAAGACCAAAGTAAGAAAGAATGCGGGTTACACGGGGTTAATGAAGTGATTGAAAAATGAGCACACATAAATTAGATTATTTAGATGAGTTGGAAGCAGAAGCCATTTACATTCTGCGCGAGGTAGCCGGTCAGTTTGAAAAACCCGCACTCCTATTTTCAGGCGGTAAGGATTCGATAACACTGGTGCGGTTGGCTGAAAAAGCTTTTCGTCCGGGGAAGTTTCCTTTCCCGCTGGTACACATAGATACCGGCCATAATTTTGTGGAAACGATTGACTACCGCGATCGCATGATTAAACGCATTGGCGAAAAACTGATTATCGGCCATGTGCAGGATTCGATTGATGA
>JBDUDE010000593.1:0-6422 GCA_040003105.1 Mucilaginibacter sp.
TGGATGATGTTTTCAATGGCAATTAGCATTGGCACAAATCCAATAAATAGCAGGAAAGTGGTGTAAGGCACTGGCGGCCATGCCAGCCAAAGCAGTAAACCTGATGAGAGCGCGAGAAGGATGTTTTTTTTCATTTATAACTTAATATCAGGTTTTTCCGGCCACACATATCACAAATTCACCTTTTGCCGGATGTGTTTCAAAATAAGTTTTCACCTCGGCAACTGTTCCCCTTACCGTTTCTTCAAACATTTTTGTTAGCTCGCGCGATACGGAAATTTGTCGATCAGCGCCAAAATAAGTAGCCATTTCATCAAGCGTTTTTAGAAAACGATGCGGCGACTCATAAAGTATGATGGTGCGTTCCTCTTCGGCCAAAGTTTTATAACGTGTTTGCCGCCCTTTTTTTAACGGCAAAAAACCTTCAAAGCAAAAGCGGTCGGTAGGGAAGCCGGAATTTACCAGGGCGGGCACAAAGGCCGTTGCACCGGGGAGGCACTCAACAGCTATGTCGTTTTTTAAAGCCTCACGTACCAGGTAAAAACCCGGGTCGGATATGGCGGGTGTACCTGCGTCAGATATCAGCGCGATGTTTTTTCCCTCTTTTAAAAACTTTACTATTTCGTTCGATGACTGGTGCTCGTTATGCTGGTGGTGCGAAAATACCTTTTGGTGAATATCGAAGTGCTTCAGCAGCGGCGCTGATGTACGTGTATCCTCCGCCAAAATCAAATCAACCTCCTTCAAAATACGAATAGCCCTGAAGGTCATATCCTCGAGGTTGCCGATAGGAGTGGGTACTAAGTAGAGCTTTCCAGTGGAGTTCATAGTTTATGGTTCATAGTTCATGGTAGCCTCAGTAGGGTTCATAGTTCATGGATGATAGTTCATAGTAGCTTGGATGGCGAAGTGCTATAACTTTTTCCCAAAATGGCTATGAACCATGAACCATAAACTATGAACTAATTATATCTTTGCCTAAAAAATAAAATAATGCTGCAAGTTAGTTATATCCGCGATAACAGGGAACAGGTTTTGGAACGTTTGGCTGTAAAAAATTTTAAACAAGCCGAACTGGTTGATGAAGTGATTGCTTTGGACAATGAAAGGCGGTCGACCCAAACTACGCTGGATAATACTTCGGCCGAGGCCAACGCCGCAGCAAAGCAAATTGGTGAACTGATGCGCACCGGTAAAAGGGACGAAGCAGAAGGGCTGAAAGCCAAAACCGGGACGTGGAAAGAAGATATAAAGAAGTTGGGTGAGCAACTGGCAGGTATTGAAGAAGATTTATACCAAAAATTGGTGTTATTGCCCAACCTGCCGCACAGCTCGGTTCCCAAAGGCTTAACGCCCGAAGAAAACGAAGTTGTGCTGGAAAATGGTGCCAAACCAAGCCTGCCCGAAAATGCCCTGCCGCATTGGGAGTTGGCTGCCAAATATAACCTGATAGATTTTGAACTGGGTGTTAAAATAACCGGTGCGGGCTTCCCCGTGTACAAAAATAAAGGTGCCAAACTGCAGCGCGCGCTTATCAATTACTTTATTGATGAGGCCGAAAAAGCAGGTTACAGCGAAGTAAGCGTACCATTGATGGTGAACGCAGCATCAGGCTTTGGTACCGGGCAATTGCCTGATAAAGAAGGCCAAATGTATTTTGTGAATGAAGACAAATTATTCCTGATACCAACAGCAGAAGTGCCTGTAACCAATATTTACCGGGATGAAATTGTGAAAGAAAATGAACTTCCTATAAAGATGTGCGGGCATACACCATGTTTCCGTCGTGAGGCTGGCTCTTATGGCGCCCACGTGCGCGGTTTAAACCGTTTGCACCAGTTTGATAAGATAGAGATTGTGCAGATAGCCCATCCCGACAAATCATACGAAACACTGGAACAAATGAGCCTGCATGTACAAGGTCTTTTACAAAACCTGGGCTTACCTTACCGCGTACTCAGGCTATGCGGTGGCGATATGGGCTTCGCTTCAGCTTTAACTTATGACATGGAAACCTGGAGCGCTGCGCAACAACGCTGGCTGGAGGTATCGTCTGTTTCGAACTTTGAAAGTTTCCAGAGCAACAGGTTAAAACTGCGTTTCCGAAATTCTGAAGGTAAAACACAATTGGCACACACGCTTAACGGCAGTGCGCTGGCCTTGCCACGTATTGTGGCTACATTGTTAGAGAATAACCAGACTGACAGAGGGATTAAGATACCGGAAGTATTGGTGCCCTATACAAAGTTTGAGTGGATAGATTAGGGGTAGAGATTAGAGGTTTGTGATTAGACATTAGAAGGCCCAGCCAACGGTCGTCCGTTCAAGCCCTCGTAGGATTAGAGATTGGTGTAAATAGTTCATAGTGACGCTCCGATATGTCGCGGCGTTTCCTGCTGACAGGTAACAAAATGTGCCAGGTTACTTTGCTATTATTGCGTGGCACTAATCACCCATTTTACAATGGATGCATCAATTACCGAATTGAACGTGCTTAACAATGATTTGCTATTTGCGTTACCCGTAAGCTGTTCGCGGTAAATCATATGGTCTACCCCAAGCACTTTTAAAAAACTGTCGGTTTTCTCATTTACAGAGTTTTTGAAACAGCAGATTTTTATCTTGTTGTAAAACTTATTTGTTTTTAACCGGCGTAAGGTTTTTTCCAGGTCTTTGCCCATAAAGTCGTAATCAAACACAATTAGGTCAGGACTTTGCTCATAAATAGAGGGGAACACGCTGCCGCTTGCAGTAACGTGCCTCACGTTGGTATAATCAGCTAATAACTGATTAGGAAAAATTTCAGGTGCAACCAACAGCACCTTTTTAAAGCGTGTACGGATCATGCTTATAAATAAATTAGGGTGCATAAATATAAATTGTAAAATTCACATTGTCAAGTGATTAATAAGGAGCTGTGAGCACTTGAAATGGGGTGTATTTTCTACAAGTTGACCTTGCAGACCGAAAATATAAGAAGATAGGATCGGATATTAATTATAAATTAATATATTCTACTTGTAAGGGTGTTTTTACGAGCGGAAAATTGTTGATAAGGTATATTGTAACACGAATATTACAACTTTTAGGAATGCTTTGAATGATTAATTTTTAATTCTCTTTATCAAACTGGTATAAATTTTATAAAAATTGTAATGCCCATAGGGTTAACATCCGGAGAATATTAATTTAATGTTCTCCGGATGTTAAATTACTTATTAACAATTTCGAAGACGGCATTGATCTGAAAACTCAGTTTTATTGTTTTAAAGTCAATATCTGATTCAGCCGGAGCCGCGTTTGACATGAGCGCCTTGTTCGCATACATCATTGGGCGGGGGCTCTGGTAATTGCCATTGTCAACCTCGGTAATACTGATAGCGTTACCTACTTTGTCATCAATGCTTGCCAATAAATAGCTGGCTTTTTCCTTCGCTGCCAGCAGGGCCTGTATTTTCAATTCTTTTTTCAGGTCGGTCATTTTTGAATAGTCGAAACTCTCGATATTGGTAGATTGAATGCCTTTAGGGTCAACCTTGTTTAATATTTGGTTGTACTTATTCAAATCATGAAACTTAATGAGGTATTGTTTGCTGGCCAAAAAATCGGGTGTTTTTTTCTTGTTCCAGGTATTGTTCCAGGCCGATACACTGTTAATGGTGAAATCTTCCTTGGGTATTCCGGCTTCCTTTACTGCGCTTTCCAGCTGATTTTCGAGTTGGTCGATGGTTATCTTTTTCTTCCCGTCCAGGTATTCCTGCAACGAGATAGAAACGTTAATAATGTCGGGAGTAACCTCTTTTTCGGCGATGCCGCTCACTTCAATTTTACGGCGTAAATCAACTGCCTGTGCAAATGTGCTGCCGGTAATTGCTACCAGCGTTAGTAGAATTAATAATTTTTTCATGGTTGTTATTTTATAAGTAGACAATAATTGCAAAGGTAGGTTTAAAGTGGGGAAGTCCGAAAAGTTCGAAAGTCCGAAAAAGCAGAAAAAACCGGAGGCAGAAAGTCAGTAAAGTCGGAAAAGACTGAAGGCGTAAAGTTTGGAAAGGGGATTTATTACAAAACAGGCGTTGCTTTTGGCTGATTTGCCGGCATAAAGAACAGCCGGTCAAAAAAGTCCATTACTCTTTCAAGCAGCGTAGGGCGTGGGGTTGGTTTAATCGTTTCGTGCCTCATATTAGCCCGGTCATTATTTTCATGCCTATCGGGTATAAAATGATTTTCAATCAGCACTATCTCGCGAATGGTTGGGTCGCGGTTTACTATGTCGTCGAGCTCAGTAAGCTCATTAAAAGTAGCTTTGCCATCACGCTGTCTTTTTATTAAAATTTCGTAGCGCTCCTGTAAAAAGGTGCGGCGTATCAGGGGTTTGCGGTGGCGCATTTTCAATATTATTTTGTTAAATAATATTGCTCAAACGGCGTGCCGTAGTTTTAATTTATTGATTTGTAGAGGTTTATGTATATATTAAATGTTCGCCTGCACTATTCTGATACAGCGCAATGTTCGTTTTCGTGCGAAAGCGGCTGGAGAATTAATGAGAGTTTTCGCATAGTGAACGTAAGATACTGGAATTCATTGTGTTGAAGTGAAAATATTGTGCAGCAATGTACATCTTGCTCATAAACGTAACATGTATGCCTGCACAATGTAAACGATTATCCTTTTTTATTACATTTGATTTTGTATAACCAATTATGAAGATAAATTATTACCAAATTTTATGCCTCACCGCGGCTATTTTTGCCGTTGGCTGCAAGCAGGAAACAAAAGAAACAAGTTTAATTACAGGTGATGAAATAAAAAGCCACATCGCGGTACTGGCAAACGATTCGCTGATGGGCCGTAAGCCGTTTACCGATGGTGAAACAAAAGCCATTGCCTACATCTCGTCGCAATTTAAAAAAGAAGGGCTGGAGCCGGGAAACAACGGCAGCTATTTCCAGGATGTGCCTATGGTTGAGATTACCAGCACGCCATCGGCTACCATGAGCCTGGCTGGCGCGAAAGCCAATATCAGCCTTAATTTTATGACAGATTTTGTGGCCGCCACCCGGCAGGAAGTTCCGGAGGTACAGCTTACCAAATCGCCGCTGGTTTTTGCTGGCTATGGCGTGGTTGCACCAGAATATAAATGGAACGATTATGCGGGCCTTGATGTAAAAGGCAAAACTGTGGTAGTGCTGGTAAACGATCCCGGGTTTAAATCAGGGATACCCGGATTTTTTAAAAATGATACCATGACCTACTACGGTCGCTGGACCTATAAATACGAAGAAGCAGCGCGCCAGGGGGCAGCAGGAATCCTGATTGTACACCAAACAGAACCTGCAAGTTACGGATGGAGTGTGGTAACAAATAGTAACACCGGCGCCAAGCTCCACCTGCAGCAAAAAGACAAGCACATGTCACGCTGCAAGGTGGAAGGCTGGATTACCGAAGACGCAGCTAAAAAAATATTTGCTGCAGCAGGTATCACCGGCGATTTCAGGGCGCTGGCACGTAAAAAAGATTTTAAGGCTATACCCTTAAATATGACGGCGACCGTATCTGTTAAAACCAAATTAAAATACTCCACATCGCATAATGTAATCGCCGTTTTAAAGGGCACAACTGCACCCGAAGAATGCATACTTTACACCGCTCATTGGGACCACCTGGGCATTGGCAAACCCGATGCAAAAGGCGACAGTATTTATAACGGCGCTGTTGATAATGCCAGTGGCGTGGCGGCAGTGTTAAACGTTGCCAAAGCATTCGCGCAGCAAAAAGAAAAACCTAAACGTTCCATTGTGTTTTTGGCCGTAACCGCTGAAGAACAGGGATTGCTGGGTTCTGAATATTATGCATCGCACCCCATATTTGCCCTTAACAAAACCGTGGCCGATTTAAATATGGATGCTTTAGGCAGCTACGGCGAAACCAACGATTTTGCCATAACCGGCAAAGGCCAGAACGACCTTGACGACTATGTAGCCGAATTTGCAAAAGCAGACGGCAAAAAATTAACCGGCGATAAAAACCCGGGTGCCGGCGGTTATTACCGGTCGGACCATTTTAATTTTGCCAAGGTGGGCGTACCGGCATTGGATATGAACAACGGCGCCGAAAGCACCGCCAAGGGCGAAGCCTACGGCAAGGCCAAACAAAAAGAGTACGGTGATCTGCATTATCACCAGCCATCCGACAGCTACACACCGGACATGGACGCAACCGGGATGGCGCAGGTGGCGAACCTGTTATTTAAAGTAGGTAACAAGCTCGCCAATGAATCCACCTTCCCGGGATGGAAAGCCGGTTCGGAGTTTAAAGCGATTAGGGAGAAATCGACGGGAGGAAAGTAGACAATAAAAATTTTGTCATTGCGAGCGAGGTACGAGCGCGGCAATCGCGAACTTTACAGGGCAGACCTGCTT
>JBDUDE010000118.1:0-1936 GCA_040003105.1 Mucilaginibacter sp.
CGGGCTTGCCATCCTTGCGCGATTGCAGGTAAACCTTGGCCGGGGCATTTAAATTTCCTATCGAGCCCTGCACCACATATTTGCCGGTTTGCGCAAAAGCAAGCGCCGGTAAGCCTGCCAATGCCATTAGTATAATCTTTTTCATTAGTTTAATTTTTTGTTTGAAACGTAAACTTAAAAAAAATTATTTAGGATTGGTGTGCGGCGATTGTCAAAAAATGGATACCGAAGCGCGGAATGGCATGGTGGGTAATATGGATTGTTGGGGACTGGATCAGTTCGATATACCGATTGATCTTAAAAAATTTGCGCGGCTTAATCAGTTGCGTTTCGCCTCACCTAAATCCTCTCCAAAGGAGAGGACTTGAGCTTCGCTCCCCGAACTATCCTTTTCAGAACCCTCTCCTTTGGAGAGGGTAGGGTGAGGCGACAACAACTATTGTGATTTAGCCCGCAGCTAAGGGCTCGATTCTTATATTATTGAATTCAAATTAACGATAAAGAGGGTAAAAATTCTACTACATTAACTAACCTCTAATCACTTAAACTATTTCCCCAGCACCTCTTTCAGCTTATCGTCCAGATCATCGCCGCGCAGGTTTTTGGCTATAATTTTGCCGTTGGGGTCTATCAGGAAGTTTGCCGGGATGGACGATACATAAAACAGCGCTGCGGCGGCGTTGCTCCAGTACTTCAGGTCCGATACCTGTGTCCAGTTCAGGCCATCGTTTTTGATGGCCGCCAGCCAGTCGGCACGGGCGCCTTGCCTGTCGAGCGATACACCAAGAATGGTGAAGTTTTTCTCTTTGTATTTATTGTATACCCGTACTACGTTGGGATTTTCCTGGCGGCAGGGGCCGCACCACGACGCCCAAAAATCAACCAAAACATACTTGCCGCGGAACGATGACAGCTTTACAGGCACGCCGTTTACATCGTTCTGCGTAAAATCGGGCGCCATAGCGCCGGGAGCGGTATGTTTCAGCGGCTCAAGCGCCTTCATAAAGTTCAGGGCAGTTTCGGTATTGCGCAAAGCAGGCGAAAGTGTCTTATACAACGAATCCAGCTCAAATGGGTCGGGCGAGGGGCCGTCAACATCATAAAGGGCCAGCAGGCTTAAATAGCTGTCGGGGTTGCCGAGTATAAATTTTTTGATGACCGTTTTCTGATCTGCCTGCAGCTTCTTGTATTTAGCCTGCATAGCGCTCCTGAATTCGGGCGTATTTTTTTCGGCGCCGCCTTTCGTGCCTTCGGTGGCTAACACCTGGGCCTGAGCTTTTATGGGCTGCAGTTGCGCCGTCAGGTTTTTATCGTCGTCGTTTATTTTCGAGCCGGTAACTTTTGCATTTTTGGCCGAGTCGGGGCTGTTTATAGCAAATTCGCCTTTGTCTACATAAAAATGCAGTATATCGGCAGTGCTGTCCAGCTTGTCAAAACCAACGCCTTTATGGTCGACCACTAAAATGGCGTTGGTGGGGTTCAACATGTTACCCTTAAAGTCAAAGCTGCCAGCGGTTACCAACGCTGAGTCGATTACCTGGTTGGCGCCGAGCTTGTATATTAAATAAGCGCGTGCCGGGGCGTTCAAATTTCCAATTTTACCTTTTATCGCAAAAGTTTCTTCGGTTTGTGCCAGTGCTAAAAAGGGCAGTAGTGTTATTACTAAAAAAAATATCTTCTTCATCTGTTCATCAGCGTGTAAGCTGTCTTAACGTTAAAACGGCGTTTGAATTATGCCGGTTGGGTTTAAATTTTGGTGGACCTCTTCTCGCCTCACCTAAATCCTCTCCAAAGGAGAGGACTTAAACTTGCTATTTTTCAGAACCTCTCTCCTTTTAGAACCTTCTCCTTTGGAGAGGGCAGGGTGAGGCTCCCCCCCCCTCAATTCAATTTCTGATATGTCCTCCACCAAAGGTCGGGCATTTCGCCGGATACT
>JBDUDE010000019.1:0-6407 GCA_040003105.1 Mucilaginibacter sp.
AATATGCCTCAATTTTCACTTTTAATGAATTAAAACACTAACAATCAATGATTTATAAAAATTAAGGGGGTTACACGTGAACACCCTGTTTTGCCGCGATTATTTCATTTTTGGCGAAAGGCTTGTATATTACGAATCGACTAACCCGAGCGCTTTTCTTTTATTCAGACCAGAATGAAAATTGAGGCATATTATCATCACGATCTCATCATTCACGCTTCGGCTGTGTAAATTTAAAACTAAAAAGGGATAACAAAAAAGCCTGTGAAACCTTAATGCTATCCCATAAAACCAGCCTGCCACTATTAATCACCGTAGTTCGCCCAAGCACGTGCAGGCCGGTTTTTATTTATTGCGCTCAGTTTAGTTTACATTAGTTTATTAATAAATTGGAAGGTTTTAACCCCTTTTACCTTTCGCCTTTCACCTTTTTACCTTTCGCCTTTCACCTACAATTCCGGAGCCTGGAAACTAATAGGTATGGAATACTTCACCCTTACCGGCTGCCCGTTCTGCCGGCCGGGTGTCCAGGCTTTGGCAAGCTTTAAAACGCGCAGTGCCTCTTCATCAAAGCCATGCCCTGCCGGCTGGTCTACCGTTATATGTGACAGGGTGCCGTCTTTCTCTATAATAAAGCTCAGGAAAACCCTGCCGCCCACACCCTCCTCCTGTGCTGCAGCCGGAAAGCGCAGGTTTTTACTTAAAAATTTATTCCACGCTGCAGCACCGCCAACTGGCTCGGGCATAAACTCAAGACCGATGGGATTGTATACGCTTTCATCAGATAACGTTCCCTTCCCGGGGGGCGTTTCGACGGGCAATGATGGTGGTGATACAGGCCCCTTAACAGTAACCTGGCCAATATTTCCCGTTAGTTCGGCGTTTTTTGGCGGATTATCAGCCAGTTCATTTGGCTTCACCACCATTTCGACAAATTTTGTTGCTGCTGCCGGACATATTGTCTCGGCTTTTATATGTTTTGGTGGCACCGGCGGTTTAATTTCTTTCGGGTGCGCAATTGCAGGAGGCTGAATGAAAGGATCACTTATTACATGAATTACTTTGTCCCCAGTCGGGGCTGTCCGCAAAATTATACTGGCCGCACAAAGCATCCCCACACCTAGAAAAGCAATAGCCATTGCTTTCACCATGGTATTGCTGTAATTGTGCCGTAACTCATAAGCGCCGTAAGCCTTGTTGCGGTCGTCAAACACCCGGTCGGTCCACTCGGTGTTGTACAGATTAAATTTTGAAGTAAGCATAGCGGTTGAAATTAAAATTAGGTTAAAGCCTGTTGTTTATTATTATGAGTGAGTAGATTTTATTGATCAGCTAGCTGGAAATTAATGGGTATTGAATATTTAACCCTTACCGCCTGCCCGTTTTGCATACCAGGTTTCCAGGCCTTAGCCAGTTTCAAAACGCGCAATGCCTCTTCGTCAAATCCGTGGCCGGCCGGCCTGTCAACAGTAATGTTTGATAAGCTGCCATCTTTTTCAATAATAAAACTCAACAGCACCCTGCCGCTTACTCCATCCTCCTGCGCCACTGCCGGAAAGCGTAAATTCTTATTTAAAAATTTGGCCCATGCAGCCGCGCCCCCAACGGGCTCCGGCATAAAATCAAGCGTACCAAGGCTATGTACCGTGTTATCTACCGGTGCAACGGCGCCGGTTCCTGGTTTGTCATCAGGGATATCAATGTTGGTGCCGGCATCGCCTTTTAATGTCAGCTGGCCAATGGCGACCCCGCTAAGGTCATCATTCTTAACCGGCTGCTCTGCTTTCGAGTCAACAACCACCACCATGGGCACATCCCTTATTGTGGCAATAGGTTTCACTTCTTGCGGCTTAATATGTTCCGGAGCTTTGGGCGGCTCAATTTTTTTAATCGGCAGCACAGGCGGCATAACATTTGGATGCAGGTCCACCGGGGTGATGTGTAAAATTTCCTTACGCGAGCTTGCATAAATACTGATCGCACAAAGCACACCGACAGAAAAAAAAGTGATAAGCATTGCTTTAACCAGGTTATTGGCATAATTGTGCCTTAAATCGTAAGCGCCATAAGCCTTGTTACGGTCATCGAATACAAGATCGAGCCACTCGTTCTTGTACAAATCAAATTTTGAGGTTAGCATAGTGGTTGAAATTTAATTTTATATTATAACGTTATCGCGGTATATAGTATTGCAACATTATAACTTTTACGATTATTTCAACAATACAATGCAACTTTGTTACTTTTTATAACTAAATACATAGTTCATTACAAAATTGTTAAAAATTGCAACATTGTGTATTTAAATATTTTCTGATTTTTCGCACCATTTTTCACAAATTCTGCGTTTTTTGTCGATCACGACCAATTGCACACTATAATCGTTACCGCAGGCCGGTACTAACGTTTATTAATCATGTATTTATTACAAACACATGGCAAAGACGCTGCATACCTGGTAGCGTGCTGGTTATCCGGATATATTAGGACTTATTACAACTGGTTTCCTAAACCACCTCACGCGTTTGTTCAGTCGGTCAATAATTTTTACGTTTTTAATAATTATCGCTTCATAATCATCATTATATCATCAATTATTAACAAAAAATAAAAAAAATGCATAAAAATGGTATTTTAATTAAAATTTACATACTTTTATGATATGCAAAATAGGCTTTTTAAAATATCAGCCTTACTTATATTAATATTCGTCGCGTTTTATGCGCGAGGTAGTGAAGTATTGCATAAAAAATATAAAAATGAGTCAAAAAACGTATTCGTCTTAAAGGAATCACTAAAAACAAATCCGGATCATCCTTTTAATTACGAGTTCATTTTAACTAATGCACCTGTGCAGGTGCTAAACATTCAACAACACCGTGTAATACATTTTTCGCACGGGATAAATTACCGTCCTTCTGCTTACACAATTCCTGTAAGCTATCTTAATTTTATCTGCGGACAGGGCAACAGCGAGCTCTCGCATTTCCGCAGGCTCATCCTTTTTCCATTTCATGCTTTTTGGTAGGCGCTAAAACGGTGAATAAAAAACATAACTGCCTGTGCTGATTACACAGGCAGCCGCATTGTTTTTAACTTAGTTTAATACTGCCCGGGGTTTTGATTGAGCCCTGTGCGGTATTAATAGTCCCGAGTCGATAGTCTTAAGTCTTAAGTCTTAAGTCAATAACACGAGTCCAAAGGACTTTCTTCTGACTACAGACTACAGACTTCCGACTACAGACTTCCCCTTTACCCTTTTCCCAAAAAAACTTAAACATGAAAAAATTCATACCATTTGGAGTGCTTGTGATTGTAATTATACTTGCCCTCGTATACCCTTCTATTGATATAGTAACCATAAAAGACAGCCTCATTAACTCCGGAGATACCGCCTGGCTGCTAGTTAGTACCGCACTTGTGCTGATAATGACACCAGGCCTCGCTTTTTTTTACGGCGGCATGGTGAGCAAAAAAAACGTACTGTCAACCATGATGCAAAGCTTTGTGTGTATGGGCGTTATTACCATTATATGGGTAATATTCGGCTTTAGCCTTGCTTTTGGCGATGACATCGGCGGCGTAGTTGGCAATCCAAAAACATTTTTTATGATGAAAGGCATGCTGGGCAACGCCACCTGGAAGCTTGCGCCTACCATCCCGCTGGTACTGTTTGCTATGTTCCAGTTAAAATTTGCCGTAATAACGCCGGCATTAATTACCGGGGCGTTTGCCGAGCGTATCCGCTTTAACTCTTATATCATTTTCCTTTGCCTTTTCATGATAGTTATATACGCGCCGCTGGCCCACTCAACCTGGCACCCCGATGGTATTTTGTTTAAACTTGGCGTGCTTGACTTTGCCGGCGGTACCGTTGTACATATGTCGGCGGGTTGGGCTGCACTTGCTTCAGCCTTGTACCTTAAACAGCGTAATGATAAGGCGCATGCCCCTGCCCGTATCAGCTATGTGCTATTAGGTACAGGCCTGCTTTGGTTTGGGTGGTTCGGATTTAACGCAGGTTCGGCACTTGGTGCAAACGCTTTAGCCGCCACCGCATTGGGCACTACAACAACCGCATCGGCAGCAGCAGCTATATCGTGGATATTCTTCGACATGGCCCGCGGTAAAAAACCTTCGGTTATGGGTGCCTGTATTGGCGCCGTTGTCGGCCTGGTAGCAATAACGCCAGCAGCAGGCTACGTATCTATCCCTCACTCTTTAATTGTTGGTATCGTTGCGGCAGTAGTGAGCAACCTTGTGGTTATCTGGAGGTCGTCAACCAGCATTGATGATACGCTTGATGTATTCCCTTGCCATGGTGTAGGCGGTATGGTTGGTATGCTGATGACCGGTATTTTTGCACACGTAAACGTTAACTCAGCCAACACTACAGGCAATGGCTTGTTTTTTGGCCAAACTCATTTGTTTTTCGTGCACTGTATTGCCCTTGTTGCCGTATCAGCTTTTGCATTTTTCGGCTCATTATTGTTATTAAAGATAACCGATATGATAAGCAAACTGCGCGTATCGCCCGAAGAAGAACTAATCGGACTGGATGTTAGCCAGCACGATGAAGAATTATAAATTAAAAACTTATTAACTACTAACTGACCCAATGTAGCTGTACCGGAGCCCGGTACAGCTTTTTTATGCGTTACTATTACGAAGGGCGTTTCCCTACGCTGGCAAGTTCGACGCTTTCAGGGTCATTAGAAAAATAAATTACATCAACCTCAAAAGTAAGCCTGAAAGGTTTCAGTCTGTCAGCACTGGGCACCGCCCTGTGCGAAAACACCAGCAACGCAAAACATTTCAGCACCCAATTTAACCTTAACAAAAAAGACGCAAAATATTGCGTCTCTACATTTTTCACACCTTTCGCCTTTTACCTTTCGACTTTAACCTCGCTCCAATTACCAATCCTTCGTCGATATCTTCTTTACCCCAACATCTTTTTTAAGCGCCGAAACCTTCAGCATATACTCCTTCAGTTTTTCGCCTGTTTTACGACCGGAGGTGAGCACGCCGTTTAAATAAGCGGTTAAATCCTTCTTTTCAATTTTCCCTTCCGATTTTTCCAACGGGATATAAATTCCCGGGATAGACTCATAGGCATTATACCTGTTGCGCTGGTAAGGGTTAAAAACAAAATCCGTTAACCAATAACGGTATTTTCCGTCTTTAATATCTATTCTCATGGTAAATGTCACGGAACCGTCCTCATGCGACGTCAGCAGCGATTTTTTTGACACAAGGAAACTACCCGATCCTGTCAATGTCCCTTTATCCTTTTCAGCGACATCTAATTTTAATGCCGGCTTGGGATACGCCGTTTTAAAAAAATAAAGCGCCCGGTTAAATAGCGTATCAACGGGTAACCCCGACTGCTGCACCACCTGGTAATAAATGTATTTGTTGTTTTCGTCAAACGCCAATGAATCCTTTTGCGCAAATGCTGAACCTGCAAAAAGTATAAAGACCAAAACGGCCGTAAGTTTTTTCATATTACAAATATAAAGCCGCTCCCTTGTTATGAGAGCGGCTTATTGAAAATTTTTAGCGTTAAGTTGAAAGTGTTGTAGTTGTTATAGACGTTGTAAAAGTTGGAGTGTTTATAGTCGTTGCAGAATAGTACATTTCATTTACGTATTCAGAACCTTTACAACTCTTACAACCTTTATAACATTTACAACCTAAAACGCATACACTGCAGCCAGTACAAACTGCGATGCATGTTTGCTTGCTACGCCATTGCTATCGGTAAATGCTGCGCCAAAAGCATCGCTCTTGGAATCAATCCTTACTTCGGGGATAACAGTCAAAGGACCGGCCTTTATGTTCGAAGTAAGAGTAATAGCTTTTACATCGCCGCCGTTATCTTTCACTTTAAAGTATTCGCCGCGTAAACCAAAGGTCACTATCGGCGATACAGCTATCTGCGGGTATAGTGCTACACCTTCAAAGCCACCACCATTGTTCGGGGCAGAGAAAGTTGCCGCGTTTAATCCCAATTTAAATGCATCGGTAATCTGGTAAGCAGTAGTAAGGTCAAACTCAGTACCCGAATATGAGCCGGTTACCAGGTTCAGATAAGCTGTCCAGCCTTTTACCGGGGCAACCATCAATTGTGCACCAAAGGTTGACACATCACCACTACCGGTTTTAGCGGCGTTTAGCGACGAGTAGTAGTTCCACTGGTTGTTAAAGATACCTGCCATTAAGCTTACTTTATCGCTGAATGCATAAGTGGCTTTAAAGCCGGCATTCTGGAACGGACCGCTGGTGAACAGGTACGATGTTGAATAGTTAAAATTACCTGCTGGCGATATTACCTCGTAACCAACAAACGTTGCCATATAACCGGCTGTCAGGTTAAACGCCGAGGTTACATCGTACGATACATA
>JBDUDE010000500.1:0-6405 GCA_040003105.1 Mucilaginibacter sp.
GCTATGACGAACTTGGTGCTACTCGCAAGGCTGCCTTGCTTAATGTAATGAAAGATTGGTTCACCTACATGAGTGCTACGCCGTTCAGCGTAAACCAACTGCAGAACGGGCCAACCGGTAACTACTATGTTGGGCATTTAATATGTGCAGCTTACATGGGTTATGCTATCGGCGCCGACGATGCATTGTCACAAAAAATGGTTGATTTTGCGCGCGAGCGCGCCATAGGGACGCCCGGCAGCCTTAATCCTAATACCCAAACATCGGGCGAAACGGCTTATAATTATTTTACACAATCAGTTAAGGGTGGTTTGCCTTCAGGTGCCTCACAATCATATTTAGGCCCGCACAGTTATTTAGGCGCCCCGCAAAAAGACGGGATACCCAACCAGGGATGGAGCTACGGCGGCGAAACGAGCCAATTTTTTGTTGACTATTTGATGACCGTTAAATCGGCAACCGGCGAGGATATGCTGCAGACCGATGCCAGCCTGAAAGCTTTTTTCGCAAAAACATCCGAAGCATTGGTACACGCTTTTACCCCAAACCGTTTTCAGCTGGATAATAGTAATGATGAAGGGTCGTTTGTAGGTAGTGTGGCCTCGTATGCATTGCCCTTGCGGTTGTCGGCTTTACTGGAGGGCACGCCCGAAGGCGCTAATATTGAATATTTTTACAAAAACCTGCTTAAACCTGTAAACCTGCTATCGGGTAATAAAGGCTACCCTGCGCTAAACTGGGAGAAGTTTTTCTATTCCAAAACCAGGGCATCAACAGTAATAAATTACAAACCTTATTACCCGTTAACACCTGTAAACACCTATAACAGCGTGCCCATTAATTCGGGCATGCATAAATTTTATATGCGTAAAGACTGGGGCGCAACCTCCACCTGGGCATCGGTTATGATGGGTATTGGATCTTTCGATCAGCATAATCATAACCACGCAGGCCACTTTAAAATTATACGCGGCGACAGCCACGATGGCGACGACCACCTGCTGGTAGGCGCAAACGAAGTTGCTTCGACCGGGGGGAACGGCATTGATGGCTCAACAAACTATTCCTATTCAAGCAGTTATAGCAACACCTTGTTTATTAACAGTTTTAATGATTATGATACACCTTATCCCGATCATGCCCACACGATAGGCGGCCAAACGTCGTTTGGCTATGATGCCCCAACCAATGAAGAACAAAACGACAGTTTTTCCTACTTCAGGGCCGATTTAACGCCTGCCTATCTCATCAGCTATTCAAATCCCGATACCACAAAACGGACCGTCAGGTATTATTACCGGTCGTTTTTGTACCTGCGTAATTCGGATATTTTTGTGGTGTACGATAAGTTTATGGCTAAAAACAGCGCTAATGCTGCCGGGCAATATAAAAAACACCTGCGCTGGCATTTTTTGAAGCCGCCGGTAGTCAACGGCAGCAATATTACCGTAACCCAGGATAATTCAAAATTATATATTCATACCGTTTTGCCTGCCGCTGTTGACGTTGTTACCGTAAACGAAAATACCAATCCAGATAATACCTTTGGCAGCGCTTATAATTACGCTTTTAACACTAATACATGGCGTACCGAGGTGAACACCACCGGCAATCCGCTTCGCGAAGACATAGTTACCGTGCTGCAGCCGGGGGCAAAAACCACATCGGTCGAGATGGTTACTGCCGCCATAAAAACCACGCAGAACAACATGGAGGGCAGTATAATCAATGCAAACGGCAACGACGAACTGGTTTTGTTTAATAACAATATTGCCAAATATCCTGCGCCCATAACCCTCGCCTCCTACCCTTTTACCGGCCCTATGACTACCAATCACACGCTCTGCGGATTAGCACCCGGCCAAAACTACACAGTAGCCTTCAGTTCCGGCGTAGTTACGGTAACCAAGGCTGCAGCCGGAACCCAGCAGGCTTCACCTTCGGGCGTGCTGACATTCAAGTTACAGGGGATGGCACTTTCAAACAATGCAAATCTTGCCAACTTAACCCTCAGCAGCGGCACGTTAACCCCGGCCTTTGCTGCAGCTACTGTTACTTATACCGCTGCTGTGAGCAACACCATAGCAACCATTAAGATAACACCGTTTACCAGCGATGCTGCCGCCACAGTAAAAATAAATGGTATAGCAACAGCTTCAGGCTCGGCAACGGCGAGTTTACCGTTGGTTGTGGGTGCCAATGTTATAAACGCGGTGGTAACCGCCCAGGACGGTACAACGATTAAAACCTATAAACTAACTATAACAAGGGCAAAATCAAATAATGCTTCACTGAGCGCCGTAAAACTTAGCCCGGTTTCAACTTTTGCAACCGGCTCAGGACCTGCTGATGTAAACTATGTAACATCAGTAGCGCCGGGCGTTAGCAGCGTAACTGTAACGTCAACCGTGCAGGTAGCCGGTGCAACAATAAAAGTGAATGGCGTGACCGTGGCCAGCGGTGCTGCATCAGGCGCAATAATACTGAATGCCGGCCCTACCGTTATTAATTTGGTGGTTACCGCGCAGGATGGGGTTACTCAAAAAACTTATGCCTTAACTGTAAAACATACGGGCTCCAGCAACCCTGCATTAAGCACGCTAAAGCTTAACCCGGTTGCAACCTTCACAACTACAACAGGTTCGGCCAACGTAAATTATACCACTTCGGTTTCCCCCGCCACAACCAGCGTAACTTTAACGCCAACTGCGCAGGATGCCGGTACCACAATTATTGTAAACGGCGTAACCGTAGCCAGTGGCACAGCATCGGGGCCAATAGCGCTTAACGCCGGAGCTACTGTTATTAACATTACCGCCACCGCGCAGGATGGAGTTAGTAAGAAAACCTACAGTATTAATATAACGCGCACCGGGTCAACCAATGCGGTGCTAAGCTCCATAAAACTTACCCCGGCGGCAACTTTTACAACTACAACCGGGCCGGCAAGTACAAATTATAATGCTACCGTACCGGCCGGCACAGCAAGCGTAAAAGTAACGGCAACAGCCCAGGATGCCGGGGCTACCATCGTTGTAAATGGAAGCACCGTTGCAAGTGGTGCAGCATCGGCGCCAATACCATTAAATGCTACGCCTACAGTGATAAACATAACAGTAACCGCGCAGGACGGCACTACCAAAAAAACTTATGCCATTAATATTAGCGTTGCGACGCCTCCCGCAATAATTGTCCACAACATTACAAAAAACAATTTGGCCGGCATGGATATGCTGGTAACCGAAAATGATAAAGACGTAAAGGTTCATTCCGGTTTGTCGCCCAACGGAGATGGCCTTAACGATTACCTGCAAATTGACGGACTGGGAGCCTATAAAGACAATAGGCTAACCATTATGGCGCGCAACGGCCAGGTTGTTTACGAGGTAAATGGCTATGACAATAGCACAAAACGATTTGATGGCCGCGGAAAAGATGGCAGGTTGCAGTTACCAGGCACCTATTTGTATGTATTGGAATACCGTACCGATGATGGCCTAAAACGCAAAACGGGGTATATTTTAATTAAATATTAGAGGGAGATTCAAGAATCAAGAAGTCAAGAGTCAAGAAATGACGGTAGGAATAAAATATTGGTTATATATCTATTACTTCCCTTCTTCTTGATTCTTTGCTCTTGGTTCTTGGCTCTTGATTCTTGAATATTAAATCATATTTTTGATTCATGTCTCCAAACAAACGTTTAAAAGTTGGCCAGGGCCTTATCAGCGGTTATATCTCCATTTTCCTGGCCGTGCTGGTATTATTGGGCATTTTATGTTTCCGGTACCCCGAGCGGTTAACCACACCCGAATTCCGGGAAATATATACGGCCCAAAGTATGCAAATACTGATGGGTGCCGGTATAATTGCTTCGTTCTTTTTTGCGATGCTTAGCGTGTTGTTCAGTAAAAAGATAAAACTGGCCTTAATAGGGTGCGGCATAAGCGGCCTGGCTATATTGCTGGGTGCATTAACAGTGAAGGGTCGCAGCGTTAGCGCGGCAAACTGGCATATCGGGCTCGATTGGATGTTGCTCGACCTGCTTTTGATGACCGCGATATTTATCCCCCTGGAGTTATTTTTCCCGAGAAATAAATCACAGACAAAGTTTCACGAAGAGTGGCGTACCGATTTGATTTACTTCGTCATCAGCCATTTGTTTATCCAGTTTTTTGGCATCGTAACCCAAAAACCTGCTGTATTATTTTTTAGCTGGATAGGATTGGATAAAGTACACGCCTGGGTGCAAGGTCTGCCCTTTATTGCAGCATTGTTTTTAGCATTTTTCAGTACCGATTTATTTCAATACTGGGCTCACCGTTTTTTCCATACCAGGGTATTTTTATGGCGTTTTCATTCCATACACCATTCCACCCAAAATATGGATTGGCTTGCCGGCAGCCGTACCCACTTTATGGACATATTCATAACCCGCGCCATGACGTTTATGCCTTTATATGTACTCGGTTTTTCAACAACCGTTTTTAACGTGTATATAATCTTTATCGCAATACATGCCGTATTGATACACGCCAATACCCGCATCAATTTTGGATTTTTAAAATACATAGTGACCACACCTCAGTATCACCACTGGCACCACTGCGAAGACCCCAAATATTACGGGCATAACTTTGCATCGGTATTTCCTTTTATTGATATTATGTTTGGCACTTATTACCTGCCCGGCAAAAAATGGCCGGCCGGTACAGGCGTGCATGAGGCGAGTTATCCCAAAGGTTTTATTAAACAATCCATTTATCCTTTTACAAAAAGTCCATTTGATACCAATTTGAATATGGATGAGCGGAGCGATAGGTGACAAGACATGTTTACAAATACAAAAAATCCGGACATAATAATGCCCGGATTTTTCGTTTCAGTTTCCTTTTCTAGGTTGAGAAAACCTTACTCTTTAAAATTCATATCAAAGTTCACCATCCATTGTATGCCGAATTTATCGCGGCACATACCGCAATAGGAGCCCCAAAAGGTTTGGTTTAATGGCATTTCAATTTTACCGCCTTCGGCAAGTCCGTTAAAAAATCTGTCGGTTTCTTCAACGCTTTCTGTGGCGATGTTGATGTAAAAGTTATTACCCATGGTTATTTCCATCCCCATTGATTCAAGCGCATCGGTAGCCATAATTGAATTAACCGGCCCCATCGGCAACGACGCGTGCATTAACATGGTTTGCTCTTTAAGCGCCATTTTTTCGAACCCGGGGCTTTCATTAAAACGGTTGAATGCAGTAAATTCAACGCCGAAAACAGATTTGTAAAAGTTCATGGCATCTTCGGTGTTGCCCATGAAGTTTAAATAAGGATTAATGCTTATCATATCTTTTGTTGTTATTTTTAACAAATTTACAGGCAATATCACCGTCGCCGGGTGTGTTAAAACGACAATGTTAAGGGGCGATTATGACAAAATATCATTTACATTTAGCACATGGTTAATATTTTCATTTTAACGCTAAAAAATGCCGTACCGGCAGCTGTTGCCGATACCGCCTATGTATTTACAGTTGTTAATGAGTTGCTGGAAAAATCGGGTAAAACTCCTCTATTCAATGTAATTACTGTAGGGCTGTCAGACGAGGTAAAGGTTAACAATGGATTATTTACCATGACACCGGATATACTAATGGATGATGCTGCGCAGGCCGACCTGCTTATCATACCACCAATGACCGGCGACGTCCTTGCCGCTACATATCTAAACAAAGACTTCGCTCCATGGATATCCAAACAATATAAAAACGGTGCGGAAGTAGCCAGCCTTTGCGTTGGCGCATTTTTGCTCGCTTATACAGGTTTGCTGAAGGGCCGCCAATGCACAACCCACTGGGCCTATGCCAACGAGTTCAGGTATTACTACCCGGACATAACACTGGTGGACGAAAAGGTTATCACCCATCAAAATGGTTTATACTCCAGTGGCGGAAACAATGCCTACTGGAACCTGCTGCTTTACCTGGTTGAAAAATATACCAACCGCGAGATAGCTATCCACACCGCAAAGTTTTTTGTCATCGACCTAAACCGCCGCGACCAATCGCCATTCATCATTTTCACCGGGCAGAAAAATCACGATGATGAAGCCATTATTAAGGCCCAGGATTTTATCGAAAAAAATTATGCTGAAAAATTAACCATCGACCAGGTTGCAGATACTTTTAACTTAAGCCGCAGGACTTTTGAACGAAGGTTTAAAAAAGCAACGCGAAACACGGTAATCGAATATATCCAGCGGGTAAAAATAGAAGCCACCAAAAAGCAATTGGAGATTGGCCGCAAATCAATCAATGAAGTGATGTACGATGTTGGCTATTCGGATGTAAAAACGTTCAGGGATGTGTTTAAAAAAATAACCGGCATGACGCCGACCGAGTACCGGAGC
>JBDUDE010000199.1:0-21453 GCA_040003105.1 Mucilaginibacter sp.
CGCCACATGGGCGGCAAAGATTTAACCGACCAGGAAGACGGCGTGAAAATGCTGGTCGAAAAATATGGCGTTAACGCTAAGCACGTTGGTTTATATGGGGGCTCATATGGTGGTTTTATAACCCTGATGGCGCTGTTTACCGAGCCCGACACCTGGGCTGCCGGTGGTGCCATCCGCTCGGTTACCGATTGGGCGCATTATAACCACGGCTATACCGCTAATATTTTAAACGAACCTTTTACGGATGAAAAATCGTACCGCCTAAGCTCACCGATCTACTTCGCCAACGGCCTTAAAGGTAACCTGCTGATGCTTCACGGCATGGTTGACCAAAATGTAAACTACCAGGACATCATCCGCCTTAGTCAAAAGCTGATTGAGTTGCATAAAGAAAACTGGGAGCTGGCATCGTACCCGGTAGAAGACCATGGCTTTGTACAACCCAGCAGTTGGACTGATGAATATAAACGTATATTTAAACTTTTTGAAACTACACTAAAGAAACCATAAGCATTTTATGACGGATAAACCCGGTGAAAGCAAAAAAGCAAAGTATGGCATCGATGCCCCCGGGGTTATCCGTAACCTGTTTTTAGGTGGTGCTGCACTCGTTTTAGCGGCGTTATTTTTCCCGGTGATAAAGATAGGAAGCTTTGAAGCCAATATTTCATGGTTTGTATGGCCGGGCGGATTTCTGCTGGCAGAAAGCGTACTGATGCTGGTTTATTCGCTACACGGCAAATACAAACACCGCGACCGAATGCTGGACATGGTTAACTGGCGGGGCAACGAACAGGTGCTGGATGTTGGCACCGGCAAGGGACTGTTGCTGATAGGTGCCGCTAAAAAGCTAACAACCGGAAAATCCACAGGTATCGATATCTGGGTTAAAGAAGATCTATCAGGCAACAACATGATAGCCGCCTTACAAAACGCAGCCATTGAAAGGGTTGACAGAAAGGTAGAGATACTGAACGAAAACGCAATGAACATGAGCTTTTCTGACAATACGTTTGATGTAATACTCACCAACCTTTGCCTGCACAACATCTACAATAAACCGGGCCGATATGATGCCTGCAAAGAAATTTGCCGCGTGCTGAAAAAAGGCGGCACAGCCGTTGTCTCCGATTTCAGGCATACCCGCGAGTACAAACACCACTTCGACCAACTTGGCCTCCACGCCGAATTACACGGTACAAACTATTTCACCACGTTTCCGCCGCTGACTATTTTGGTGGTTAAGAAATAAGAAAACGCAGGGCCAGGCGTCCATAAAATACCCGGCGAACTGGAGTACGAGGAATGGGCTAATGAAAAGGACGAAGTTTTATCGGCAAAATCAGGGACCTGCCACAGGAACCGGAAAACCCCAATACTATTTATATCAAATGCTGGACGCCAAATAAAGATGATGAGGGCGATTAATAGCCTTGCTGTTCATACCCTGTTCCCAGTGTCTATTATGCCTGCGGGCTTTAAACACAACATTGAAACTGACCAAAATTCGACAGATGCAGGCAATTATAAAACTATTCATTGCGAATTGTTGTTGTGTATACCATGAGCTGGAGACACAATCTTTCCGGAAATGATAAACCGTAATTGGAAACGGACCACGGGATTGATTATTTAAAGGCTGATGCTTATTCGCCAGGTATGGTGATTGAGGATGGTGTTCCGCAGATAAGTCAATATGATTAATAAAAGTTATTACCTTTACTTCCCCTCCTAAAAAACATTCAACGTCATGATCAATCCTGTTTTAAAACGCAATAACGTCAAGGTCATCGGCCGGGGCACACAGGTCATGCTTTTTGCGCATGGCTTTGGTTGCGACCAGCAGTCCTGGCAATTTATCGTCGATGCTTTTACAGAGGATTACCGGGTGGTCTTGTTCGACTATGTTGGCGCCGGCAAAAGCGACCTAAGTCAATACGACCGGGATAAATATAATAACCTGCAGGGCTACGCACAGGATGTGTTGGATATTTGCGAAGCACTGGACCTTCTGGATGTTATTTTTGTGGGTCATTCGGTGAGCAGTATGATCGGCCTGCTGGCGGCGGTAAAGTCGCCGCACTATTTCAAAAAGCTGATCTTTATCGGGCCTTCGCCGCGCTATCTGAATGACGAAGATTATACCGGCGGTTTTGAGCGCGAAGATCTCGATTCGTTATTTGATTTTATGGACAGTAATTACCTGGGCTGGTCGAGCCAGTTGGCGCCGGCTATAATGGGTAATGCAGATAAGCCAGAACTGGGCGCTTTCCTGACCAATAGCTTCTGTACCACCGACCCCGAGATCGCCCGGCAATTCGCACGCGTTACTTTTTATTCAGATAACCGCCAGGACCTGGATAAACTGACGGTAAAAAGCCTGACGCTGCAATGTTCGGATGATATCATCGCACCGCTGGCGGTTGGAGACTATATGCACACCAACACGCCGGGTAATGCTATGACCGTACTTACCGCTACCGGCCATTGCCCGCATATCAGCGCGCCGGAGGAAACGGTCCGGTCGATCAAAAGTTATCTTTCATTGAATTAATACGGTTTGACAACGCCTGAAGATATCCTTGCATCCTTATTTGATGCCGAAACGCTTTACCAGCAGGCGCCCTGTGGCTATCTCACCTTTTATCCCGACGGCACCATCATTAAAGCCAACCAGACCTTGCTGCGCTTGCTGCAGTATGAGGAATCCGAACTGATTGGTGTTAAAAAATTCCCGCAACTGATATCCAAAGGCGGTAACATTCATTATGAAATGATATTTCGGCCGCTCATCACCATGAACCACAGTGTGAAGGAACTAGCTTACGAAATATTAAAGAAGGATGGCACAGTACTAACGGTATTGCTAAGCGCGGGCACACTGAAAGATGCGGAGGGGAATGTCCGTGCGATAAACGCGGTCATTACTGATAATACGGACCGCAAAAAGTACGAGGCCGAGTTGTTGCTGGCCAAGAAGCAGGCCGAACAGGAGAAATTGGCCTTTCAATATTTGGCGAACCAGGTCCCTGAAATGATCTGGACGGCTGATGAAAGGGGCCGTATCGATTATGTAAATGAGCGTTTCAGCCAATATTTCCGGCTAAAAGGCCGCCAGATCGAACTGAGAGCCGTCCTGTCACGCGTTCACCCGGATGAGCGGACAGCTTTCTCCAATACCTGGATGGCACATATCCGGTCAGGGAACGATTTGCATATTGAACTTCGGTTGGCATATGGGCCGGATAAATATAAATGGCACCTCGTTAAGGCGGTCGCCTACCGCACCGACGGGCATATCAGTAAATGGTTTGGGTCCTGCGTTGATATTGATGAGCAGGTACGTGCCCTCAGGCAAAAGGACGAGTTCATCAGTATCGCAAGCCACGAACTCAAGACACCGCTGACCTCCCTCACCAGCACGCTGCAATTGCTTGACCGGTTGAAAGACGGGCCGATGACGCCAATGATCCCAAAAATGATCGGGCAGGCGAACCGCAGCGTTAAAAAAATGAGTGCATTGATCGCCGACCTGCTGAATGTTAGCCGTTTACGTGAGGGGCAATTATCGCTCAACAAAGCCACGTTCGACCTGGCCGCGGTGATCAGCGAGACGGTGGCAGCCTTAACCCAGGAGGCCACGCTTCCCATCCATTTCGCCGGCACGGAACCAGTGCTGGTGCATGCCGACAGTATGCGCATTGAGCAGGTGCTGGTCAACTTTATTACCAATGCGATAAAATATGCCGCTGGTTCCCGGTCTATCGAGGTTGGTATCGGCAATGCCGGGGAAAGCGTTAAGGTGATGGTTGCCGATCAGGGGCCGGGCATTGCCGCGGATAAATTGCCTTTCATTTTTGACCGGTATTACCGCGTGGACGATTCCGGTGTTCAGTACAGCGGACTGGGCCTTGGCCTTTATATCTGTTCGGAGATCATCCGGCGGCACGGCGGCACGATCGGCGCTGACAGCGAACCCGCCCGGGGGACCACTTTTTGGTTCACACTGCCGCGCTGAGAATTTAAAAAAATATTGTGAAGCGCACCTGGCGGGCGCTTAGACCATCGAGGTAGTAGACCTGCTGGAACACCCGCACCTGGCCGAAGGCGAACAGATCGTCGCCACGCCGACGCTGATCAAAAAGCTGCCCGCGCCCGTTCGGGTGCTGGTTGGCGACCTTTCCCGCGAAGAGCAGTTCCTGGTAGGGCTCAACCTGGTCCCCTTTAAAGATTAATAGTATCTTTGTAAAAAAGGCAAGGGTGAAGAAAAGAATATTGATCATTGAAAATGATAAGGATATACGCCATATCATTGAATTTATTTTGTTTGAACAGGGGTTTGAAACATTGAGCATTCCTGAACCGGACGATTTATTGGAGATTATTCCCTTTACGCCCGATCTGGTCCTGCTGGACGAATTCATTAATAACCTTCCGGGACACCGGCTATGCCGGAAAATAAAGCAAATCCCATCGCTGGCGCATATTCCGGTTATCATTTTGTCGACAGCTAATGATATTGAACTGATTGCTAAAGCATGTGAAGCCAATGATTTTATTGCTAAACCATTTGACGTTCACGATCTGGTCGACAAGGTACTGCGCACCATAGATCACTTGCCGATGCCTTACTGAACCGAAACGGTTCCTTTAAGCGGTAGCGCAAAGTAAAAGGTAGATCCTTTGCCCGCTTCACTTTCAACCCGGATACGGCCATTATGGCGGTGAACGATTTCCGCGCTAAGGTACAAGCCGATACCGAAACCGGAGATATGCCGCAGGTTGTTACCCTCCACCCGGTAATAGCGATCAAAAATATGGGCGCAATCTTCCGGCCCGATGCCCAGACCCTGATCGCTGACACTTACATCAACTTCCCCGTCCTGCCGGCGGCAATTTACGCGCACAGCAGAACCTTTTGGCGAGTATTTGACCGCGTTGCTGAGCAGGTTGGTTAATACCGAGCCGATCTTTTCCCGGTCTGCCTGCACCACCACCTTGTCGCAGTCTTCCAGTATGATGCTATGGGCCGGCCCGGTGAGATTAGTTTCGGCGATGACTTCCCGGATCAGGTCGCCCATGATAAAGGGCTGCTTGTCGATTTGGATCTTACCCGACTCCAGGCGTGAGATATTCAGGAAGCCGTTGATCATCGTGCTCATTTTTTTCACCTGCACGTTAGCGCGGTTGAGCGCATCAGTAATAAAGGGATCTTCACTTCGCCTGAATTTATTTTGCAGTACCTGCAGGATAGCGGTAAGCGAGGTGAGCGGCGTTTTAAGCTCGTGGCTGACCATGCCGATAAAGTCATTCTTGCGAACCTCGTCCTGTTTCTTTTCAGAAATATCGCGGGCGATCTTCGATAACCCAATGATATTTCCAGCGTTGTCCCTGATCGGCGATATGGTTAGCGAAACGTCGATCAGTTTGCCGTCCCTGGTTTGCCTTTTGGTTTCAAAGTGCTCCACACGCTGCCCGCTTTTCAGCCTGGATAAGATCATGGGTTCTTCTTCGAGGCGGTCGGTCGGGATCAGTTTGTAAATGCTTTCGCCGATCATTTCTTCCGCCGTATAGCCGAACATCCGTTGGGCGGAAGCGTTCCAGGTCGTGATCACGCTTTCCAGCGTTTTGCTGATGATAGCGTCATCCGAAGAGGTGACAATCGCCGCCAGCCGGGCGCTGTGTTCTTCCACCGCTTTAAGTTCGGTAACATCCAACACGGTGCCGAGGAAACTGACCGCTTTTCCGTGCTCAAAATCCACGGTGCCCTGCGCCTTTACCCAGCGCGTTTGCTGGTCGGCGCGAATGATGCGATGGGTGAGCTCATAGCGCTCTTCCGCGCCCGGCTGGAGGCTGGTGTTGATCCGTTCGGTGACCCAGGCGCTGTCCGCGGGGTGGATCTGCCGGGTATAAGTATCGAAGGCTATCGGGCTGTCCGGCGCGATGCCAAAAATAGCCCGGCATTCTTTTGACCAGCGCAGTTCACCGCTCTGGGGGTAGTATTCCCAGGTTCCCAGTCCGGTCGACTCCACTGCGAGGCGCAACCTGGCGGCCCCGGCGGCCAGCTCTTGGGTGCTTTGCTCCAGCAATTGCTGAATGTGCATGAGTTCTTCATTAGTAGCCCTCAATTCTTCGTTAATGGCGGCCTGTTCCCTGTTGGCTGCCGCGAGTTCATCGGTGCGTAGCACCACGCGTTCCTCCAGCTGCTGGTTAAGCGTAAAGAGTTGCTGCTGGGTTTCCCTGAGCTCCGCGTTGGTCCCCAGCAGTTCCTGGTTGAGGGTTTTGATCTGTTCGGCGCTCTGCAATTGTTCCAGCCGGGTTTTGAGCATCACCTGTTCGGCCATAATTTTATCGGTCACATTCGTCGCCAGCTGGATAATGTAGGCGATGTTGCCTTCCTCATCGAGTACGGGCGTATGGCTGGGGTCCCAGTAGCGCTGAATGAATTTGCCGGGATTTTGGTTATCCGGAACATCATAGCGCTGCACGCGCATATTGTCCGGCTTTTTGGTCCGCAACACGGCTTGCAGCGAAGCATTGATATTTTGCACGCCATCGGCATCCGGCAAGTCGGGGTTATCAGGAAAAGCGTCAAAGATATGTTTACCCTGGATAGCTGTGCGGGTCGTTTCGGTGGCTTGCAGGTAGAGGTCACTGGCCGTCAGGATGTATAGTTCCGGCGACAATACGAGGTACATATTCGGCGCGGTCTCAAGGGCTTTAAGCGTGTCGGAAGAAGGGACTTTCGTCGCGGGCATGGCTGTTTCGTTTTATTTCATTGTTGATTTTTGATTATAACCCACTTCGGGATAAATTGTTTCCTTGCCGGATCTTCGCAGCCTGTGCCTGCTAAAACCCGACTGGCGAAGATAATATTAAACTAGTCAGGTCCCTTATTAACCCGGCAGGTAAAATCGAATAAATCGCAAATTCAGTAATTCGTCCCGGGAAAAAGGTGTTGTTTATCCGGTCGTACCGTTAAGCAACGATGCTCAATAATACCTGTAAAGATAGCACAGCTGGGTAAATTTTCAACCGGAAAAAACTGCAGTTTTGCGGACAAATATTCGGCATTTTTACGTTCCGTTATATTTGTCTTCCAGGTGGTATAAAATATCAACCAATTTATCCGGGCTTTCTTTCATTACATTGTGCCCGCAATGTATTGTTTCAACATGCCAGTCAACTGAATTTTTTAGGTTCTCATATTGTTTCACAAAGGGCGACTGTTCCCAACCACTGAGATAAATGAATGTACGGTTAACAATCCGTTCATAATTTCCAGTCAATTTTAAGCTCTGCATAAATGTTGCCAGCGGATGCGGTCTTCTTCGGTCATCTACCCCGGGCCGGTCTGCTACAGTGAAACCATCATTGCCGGCTCCGGCTGCAAAACGTTGCCGGTATTCTTCGCTGGTAAGGCTCCAGCAGGAATCTCCATCTTTGGGAATATAGGCATCAATATAAACAACAGCATGTATCCTTTCCGGAATTTTATCTGCAACACCCGTGATAACCATCCCGGCATAGCTATGCCCGCATAAGATCACATTAGTGAGGCCTTCCTGTAAGAAGAAAGCTATCACGAATTGGATATGCGTATCTAAATTTATGATGCTGTTTGGTATCCCGGGTTGTGTTTCAAGTCCCGGCAACGTTAATGAAATACACTTTTTCCCTAACCGTTCCAGGTTTTCAGTTATCGGGTCATAAACCCATCCGCCGTGCCATCCGCCCGGGATAAACACGTAGGTTTTTTCATTTTCCATAAGCGTTAGCTGTTACTGGTTCTCCATTTCCACGTCTGATGTAGATGTATAGTCGTTAAAAAAGCCGCCATTTCCTTTAATGCTTTTTGCGACGCCTCACTGTGCACATTGGCTAAAAGCCACACATGCACCTGGTACTGGTAATTACTTAACTTGCTTTGTTTATAATCACAGGTTTTATGCAAAATTTTTGCAGGTCAATATAATAAAAAAATTAAGACCTCAAACCGGCTGGAGCGAAAGCGCTGAATATCCGGGAAGTTTTTTTATGCAGCAAGATTTACTAATTTAGTGGCACACCAAAGATGCTTGTCATTTTCTTTGTTGTATCACCATGAAAAAAACTTTATTCCTCCTGTTCCTGTTTTTTGCCTTCGCCAAACCTGTTTTGGCCCAGGTAATTAATGTTGACAGTATAGTTAAAGTAGTTGCGGCCCGCAATAAACATAGCATAAACGGCCTTACTTTAAACAAAGACAGCTTATTCAGGCGCCTGCCGTTTAACAGGCCCGGAGCACAGCTGGTAAAATTAATAAACGACCTGTATTACTACGGGGTATATCCTGATGTAAAACAGGAGATTGCTATGGGCTACAGGATACTGGCCTGGGCAAAAGCCAATCACGATCTTGTTGCCAAGGCCGTTATTTGTGCGGAACAGGGAACAACTATGGCATCGAACGGGGATGATGCAGCTGCTTTGCAATTGAGAACACAAGTTATGGCAGCTGCAAAAGCATCTAACGATAACCAAGCCCAGGGAATTGTATATCATAACATATACCAAAGCACTTTTGCAAAAGCCGAAATAATTAAGAAAAATCCTTTCCTTTATACTTTTACAGGTCGCCAAAACTGACAGAAAGCAGTGAAGAAAAGCAACATCATATTACACCTGGTTTTTTGGGCGCTGGCGTACGTGTTCTGGATATTTATTTTCCGCAACAATACGCTGGTGCTTACCCACGCAATAACCATACAGTTTTGCTACCTGGTTTTTATTGCGGCTAATTACTATTTTAATACCGGCTATAACATTCCCCGGCTGCTCAATAATAAGAAATATGTGGCTTTTGCCTTAAGTTTGCTGGCAGGTATTGCCGTTACTGCGGCTTTGCGTGTACCGGTATCTATACTGGTAAACATTCATATTTTTAATGTTGCTAATTTTCATCCGAATCTGCTTTCTCTTTTTGGGGATTCGTTTGTTAATATCCTGTTTTGGGTAGTCATCATACTCACTGCCAAGTTTGTTACCGACAGAGTGCGGTCGGGTATTTACATTGAACAAATAGAAAAAGAGAAAGCCAGGCATGAACTCGATTTTTTGCGGGCACAGTTTAACCCGCACTTTTTGTTTAACTCCATCAACTCCATTTATGCCCACATTGATAAAACCAACAAAACGGCTCGCAACATGCTGCTGGTTTTTTCGGAGAT
This sequence comes from Mucilaginibacter sp., assembly GCA_040003105.1. Taxonomy (GTDB): domain Bacteria; phylum Bacteroidota; class Bacteroidia; order Sphingobacteriales; family Sphingobacteriaceae; genus Mucilaginibacter. The sequence goes on from JBDUDE010000199.1 coordinate 9,210, forward strand.
GCTGCGCTACCAGTTGTATGAATGTAGTGTAGACCAAATCGAGTTCGACCGGGAACTGAATTATATTAAGAATTACATCGAAATGCAGAAAAGCCGGATGGATGAGCGAATTATCGTATCGTTTTGCGCCGGCGGCATAACTGCACCGATAAAGGTGGCCCCGCTGCTGTTGATTACCTTTATAGAAAATTCGTTTAAATATGTAGGCTTTAATGAGGCCAAAGAAAACCGGGTAGATATCAGCCTGGAATATCAAGCCGGTGATTTGTGTTTCAGGTGCTTTAATACTAAAGATAGCTACATAAACCCGCTTGAAAAGTCTTCCGGGCTGGGTATTGCCAATGCCAGGCGGCGGCTGGAACTTATTTATCCGGGCAGGCATTCGTTAAAAATCAACAATAGCAACGAATCTTTTGAAATCACATTAATTTTGCAGGGAGTATGATTTTAAAGTGCCTTATAGTTGATGATGAGCCTATAGCCCGCAAACTATTGCAGGAATATATTGAGGAAATAGATTTCTTAAAGCTAGTGGGCACCGCTGAAAACCCGTTAAAGGCAACAGGTTTGATAAATGAATTGCATCCTGACCTGGTTTTCCTCGACATAAATATGCCTAAAATGACCGGACTTGATTTTTTAAGATCGGCCAATAATTTGCCAATGGTGATTATGACAACTGCCTACGGCCAGTACGCATTAGACGGTTTTGAGTTGGCTGTGGTAGATTACCTGGTAAAGCCGTTCTCGCTTGAGCGTTTTTTAAAAGCGTCACAAAAAGCGTTGGCGTTGCACACGTTGAGACAAAAAAAAACAGCACCAAAAAGTGCAGAATCAAACCATGTTTTTGTAAAGTGCGATGGCAAAATAGAAAAGGTGCAGCTTGATGAACTGGTATACATTGAGGCGCTGGCCAACTATGTAACGCTTTATACCAAAAAAGGCAAGCTGGTGGCTTACCTCACCATAAAAGGCATTTTAGAAAGTCTGCCGCCCGCCAAATTTTTACAGGTACACAAAAGCCATATCGTAAACCTTGATTTTATAAACACCATCGAAGGCAACATGCTGCACGTTGGCCAGGCAAAAATAACCATCGGGCAAAGCTACCTGAGCGAAGTGATGGCCACGGTTTTGAAAGACAGGTTTATTAAACGATAAAAGGGTATACGCTATTCCTTTATCAATGGGAGAATATGATCCTTCATAATTCTAAACTGCATGGCAATAACAGCCTCGTTAAATCCATGCGCTGCCTTTGGTAAAAGGAAATATTCTTTTTTTGGCGATTTTATCTTCTCAAAATAGGCTGCTGAAATCTCTTTTGGTGTTAAAATATCTTCTTCGCCCTGTATCAGGTAAACCGGTATTTTAAATTCAAATCCGTCTCTTAAAAAATCAACATCTGTCGTCATCGGTTTAATGCCGAAGCCCTTATCGCCAACATAGTTGATAAAAGAGTAGTCGTCCCCGTCTTCGCGGTTTTTATCGTCTTTGGCATTGTCATATTCAGGCTGTATTTTCCACATCGATGCGGGTGCGGGCGTTGAATTCAGTGCCTCGTATTTTTTAATAACACGGAACAGTTTACCCGCGCTCCGGGCAGAATCATAGGGCGGTTGGCCAATTTGTTTCAATATTCCCAGAGATTTCTGGTCGCCTGCGTCTTCGGCAATTTTGTATATTTTTTGATAATCGTACACAAGGTTTTGCGCAGGGTTAACCACCTGCGAATGCCCCACGTAAGCATAAAAGAGGTCGGGCCGTTTTAGTGCAATCGTTGCGCCTAACACCGAGCCCCACGATGTGCCTATCAGGATAATTTTTGGTTTGTTGAGGTATTTGGCCAGGTAAGTTGATAACGCTATGCCATCCGCAGCCATCAGGTCGACTGTTAGCGGATTTGCTTTCCAGTAAGCAGGGCCAGGCTCTGCTGGTGCATTGCGCCCAAATGTGCGCGCTGTGCCACGCTGGTCCCATTGAACGATGATAAAGTCTTTTTCCCATCTGCTATAATTTGCACTTGCATAGGGGCTTATTGGGCTCCCTGGCCCGCCGTGCAAAAACAGTATAACGGGTTTGGTGCGGTCGCCTTTTATGGTTACCCATTGTTCGATGCCGTTGATGGGGATAAAGCGTTCTTCGGAGATTAGATTGGTACTTGTTTTTTCCTGGGCAGCTAATCCGTTAATATTTGTGATGAAAAATAACAGTATAAATGAAGTAGTAATAAGAATTGTTTTTTGCATGTCAGACGGCGGTGCATAATGAGCGTACACTATATATAGATGATATTGGTTGAACTATGTTACGTGGTTGAGAAAGTAATTATATAAGCTGTATGTTTATGAATGGGATCTCATGAACTTGCCCCGCACCCTCCGCACGAACTTCCACCGCATGAGCTGCCACAGCTTGAGCCGCCCGACGAGCCTGAATCCCCGCCTCCCCAGCCCGAACCCTGGCCGCGTTCGGCAAAACTCGCCAGTGGTGCAAATGTGGCTGCAAATGCTATGCTGCCTATTGCGAAATAATGCCACTCCCAATCGTCTTCAGATTTTTCGGGAACAACATTCTTATAATAAAACTTAGGTAAGGTAATGGTTCCGGTAGCAGAGGTTAAACGCCGCAGGTAAACATAAGCAAATATGGCAAACGCTATTAAAACACCTGCTATCAGGTCGATAGGTCTATCCCTGGTGACACCGGTTATCAGCCTTCCGCCTCCCCAGGAAAACACGACAGCAAACAGTACAAAGTTTGTTATGTACAGCCCGATGAACTGTTTCGAGCTGCAAACATACGCGTTAAGCCCGTCCATTGCCCGCGCTGTTTTATTGAATGCAGGCTTTAACGCCAGTTGTTTTACCAGCGAGTCGTAGCCAATGTTCGGGTTGGCACCGATAGTTTGCAGCACACATATTTCAACTGCGGTTTTCATCCCGGCCGAATCAGTTACTGCCAGCGTATTATTGGGGAACGCGGAAACTTTTCCGGATGAAACCAACTGGCTTACTACGCCATTAATTACATCTGCTATTTTGTTTTTGCGCAGGTAAACCAGTTCGAGCGCCGATAGATTAAACACAAAGGCACATTTTTGCCGGCTGGCGATTATCCCGTTAAGCGTAACCAGGTTGTAAAATTCGAGCGCTATAAAACATGCGCCAATTATTAACAGGTAGTAAAGTAAAAAATCGGGGTTGTTTATCATCGAATACTCCGGCCGGAATAACCAATATGCGCCGAAAGCAGCAGCGAGTAAAATGGGCGTGCCAATGGCGGTTACTTTTATTGGCGACAATGAAGATTGCGGCATCAAAAGCGACCCGTACATGTCTTCATATTCCCAAAACTCAGGCGGCTGCGGCCCGAAGTTTTCGGTGTACAATTTGCCGGTACGCTCGCTGGCCGATTTAAACTTTTCGAAATCTGCGTTGTGGTGCGTGGCCGGTACATGGGCAATTTTTTTGCCCAATACCCGGCAAAACTCATCGTACGACTGGGTGAATACCAGGTGCTGGTGCCAAACCACATCAACAATAGCCGATGGAGAAACCATATACTCCGAAACCGCAGCCAGGTACATGAATTTTTTATACTCGATAATTGCATCGCCGGCGAAATTAACCGTCCAGAAATTCTCGTTTTCGAGCCGGGTTGAAAAGCTGTATGCACTTACTGGTTCATCCAGGTTAAAATCCAATATATTCTGCCAAAGTTGCGGGTCCATTTTAATTATACCAGGTATTGTTTAAAAGTAGCAATTATTACAAATAACTCAACCACCACTGCTGATGCGATTTTTTATACCTGGCAAACCACCGGCATGGGAAATACAGAATGCCTATTACACCTGCCCATATTAAATAAACCGTCCACAACGGGTAGCCGAATTTTGGCGGCTGGAACATAAACGGCGAACCGGAATCTTTGGTGCTAATGCCGGATGCGAAAATCAAAATAAGGTTGATGGCCCGTAAAAGATAAAGGTGCGCCAGGAAATAGAAAAACGGCACATTGCCATACACCATACAAAAAGCGGTGAGCTTATTTTGAATGCCTTCAATTACAGACAGGAGGATAAGCGCCGGCCCCAGCGTCATACAAAGAAATAGCAGCGATGGCGGGTATTTGGTAGTATTTAAAAACGAAAGCAGGGTATGTGCCACATTGCGTTGCGGGCCCCAGGGCGCAGGGTCGCCGTAATGATTGATGTAGCGTAGCAGAATGAAGAACGCAATGCTGCATAAACCGGTTACCAGCAATGTTTTTTTGCGGCGTTGTACGTCGGCATCTTTTTTATAAAGTGAGCCAAAAACGTAGCCGAGCATCATTACGCCGGTCCACGGAATAACAGCATAGGCATCGAGCACCATGTGGGTGCTGCCGAGTTGGATAACACCCGGCGCAGTAAAAAATATGGTTAGCAAATTGCTGCCAACACCTGGCTTGGGCTGCTGCACTATGCCCAAATCGAGCAGGTTGTGGCCAAAAAAGATGATACCGCCAATAACGCCTATAACCACTAAGGGCGCGCGAACCAGCAGGCCAAGTATCACCATGCTGAAGCCTATGGCCCACAGCACCTCGAGTACAATTGCGTTAAACCCCGGGTTAAGCGTAAACATAAAAGTTATTACCACCACGTCCATCAGCATAAGCCATAAACCGCGTTTAATTAAGAACATACTCAGTTCGCTTTTGGTTCGGCGCTGGCCGGCCAGGCAGGCCGAAACCCCGCTCAGGAAAACAAAAACTGGTGCGCAATAATGGGTTATCCAGCGGGTGAAAAACAAAAGCACCGTAGTGGTTGCCATATTGGTGGGATTGTATTGCGGCCCCTGGAAATGAAAAAAATCGCGGGTATGGTCGAGCGTCATTATCAGCATGATTAGCCCACGCACAATATCGATGGATTGAATGCGGTGCTTTTGTAGGACAAACTGGTTCATTTTAGGAAAATTGGTGACGAAAATTAAAGAAAAAATATGATTTGTAATGTGCTGTTATAAGCCATTTTACCTGCTATTTTACAAAATACGCATCCATCATACCGTTTATGCTAAACAAGCCCTTATCAACATCCAGCTTTATTTTTTTAACGGCAGTTACAGGTTTACCCATAATCAGCGAAAGGAAATCGCCATTTTCAGAGATGAAGTTGCCTACATACAATCCGGATTTTAGCATCTCCGGGGACGTTTTGCAGGTAAACCACTTACCATCCGCCCGCATATAACTTATCTGCACGTGCGGTGGTCTGTTTACAAATGCTTTTATTCTGCCCGGCAGGTTATATTGAATATCTAACCTGATAAAATTAAAATTGGGTACCATTATAGTATCATTTAAAGAAAAGGCATGCTGCAAAATATGGTTGAATTGCAGCGGCGCCGTTTTGAATTTTCGTTGTAAAACAAGGCGTTGTCTTTGGTTAGATGTGAAGGTATCTGCGACTGTGTAATTACGCAGGATGAAAAGGTTTACCAGGCTTTCGTCATTAAAAGGGTAACGGTTATCAATGGCGTCATAATCGTAAATTAAAAAATTGGGCGCCTGTTTTACAAAATAGTCATAATTGATTTTTTCCAGCGCTTCGGTATATGCCGAAAATGATTGGAATACCGGCCGGGGTTTATAGTTCAACTTGTTTTCAATGGCATATTCGCTATCCCACGGGAAAACATCGACCGTTTTATTGCCGATAATATCTAATAGTTTTTTGGGTACTTGGCGTTTACCCGGTTGATAAACATGTGCCTCCGGGTTATAATCAATAAGCTGTTTTATATAAGTTACCGGTGCAGCTCCCCGTGTATTTAACGAGTAAGCGAGTCCACGATTGTACAGCACAAACCCCAGCGCAAAAAGCATAATAGCCAACGAATATTTTAATTGCCTTTTTTGATTTTCGGCACTAAAAAAATTGCACAGCAGTATCAGCGGCGCAAACGAAAAATATTCGTATGAGTGCTGCCGGTCATTTCGCAAAATTGCTTGTTTTTGCAGCAGAAAGATGAATATAATACCGGCAATAGTGTAGATGATGAGGCTATATTTCTTCTCTTTTAGCTGTTGCCATAATTTATATAAAAACCACGCTAACATTGCGAGGAAAAGCACATACAGGCCAATTTGTATTACATTGTGGCTTTCATCAAGATACATCACATCGTTATATCCCTTTATCATTTCGAGCGAACCGGTGATGTAATTGAAAATGGAAACATGCAGCAGTACAGCCGACATGACAATCAGCGTAAAAAAAGCGATACACCAGCCAATCAGCATTACCCATGATATTTTTTTGCAAACGACAAGATTAACGAAATGGCCACACAGCAGCACCATGGCTATAAGGCCTGTGTTCATTTTTATGTAAAATGCCAGTATGGTAAGCACAATTAATGTAGCGATATACTGTTGCCGGGGATTGTTAAAAGTCTTCACCATCCAGTAAATGATAAAGAAAAGCAACACCCACGCAGTGTCTGACCCAAAGCAGGTATTGACCAGCAGCAACGCACAAATCAGTATTGCTACTGCCAGCAGCTTATTAACATTGCTTTTTATAAAATCAGCAAAAACAAAATAGAAATTGACGATTAAGAAACCATCAAACAACAACATCGCCCACACCGGAAGCCCCTGACCAGTGCGTGTGGAAAGATTGGCCAGCGGGCCATAAGTGTATACAATATCCTTTCCCCATATCCAATGTTTTGTAATCGCATAGTCAAGCGTCATCTTCCACGACACGTCCAACCCCAGCCAGCTTGGGCCCTTATCAACCAGGTAGTTGTTTATGGCAAATGGGGTACTAACAATTAATATGGCCAGTAGTGCCGCAAGGTTTTTCCAGGAAAGGAGTGGAGAAAAAAGCCTTTTCATTTAAGCCAAATAGTATATTGCCTGGTAAAGGGTACAATAAATATACTGGTTAAATTTTTACGAGGTTGCTTCGGTGAGAAATTGCTTTTATAAAGATGCGAATTTGCCATTCATTATCGCACAGGGCGGTGCCCTGTGCCGACATATTATCCCCTCCGGGCAATGAAGCATTGGCTCTAGCTAATATCCTTTCCCTGAAAGGGAAACATACGCCAGCGCAGGGCACCGCCCTGCGCTAAATAACGTTGACAGGAAATGGCTACGCCCCAAACTGCCGTAAATGATGGTCGGTATGCTTGTAAACAAATTGCCCAACCTGCTCCTTAGTCATCTTCCCGAAAAACCAGTGTACCAGGTATGGCTCTGAATAATTGGCGTATTCTTCTGTTAACGCAGTCCATTTCCGTCTTTCTGCAATCACGTCGCCTTCTTTTTCGGTTACTTTAAAGGCGGCAGCAGTAGGTGCATTCCGGCTCATCGGCGTTTCATCTTTCAGCATTTTTTTTAAAGTAGATTGACCCAGCAAGCGGCCCAAAAACATGCGGGGGTGCCTGGTTTTACCCAGGTACATTTCTTCGGCAAGCACGCAATGCTTTAGTGCCTGGTAAATGTTCATGCTGCCCCATTGGGCGGTGCTGGTTTCATTAAGGGTATTAATCCGGCCAATCAGTTCGTCCCTGGTCGGTTTGTCAAGTATCGATTTCATTAGTTTTTTCGATTGTTAGTTTGTAATAAGCTGGGCCAGCGAAAACCAGTTGCCCGAGTCGTCTTTAAACAGCGCTTCGGTACCGTAAAATTCCTTTTTTGGGGCTTTGGTAAACTCAACGCCTTTTGCTTTTAGTTCTTCGTAAGTTGCGTATACATCGTTACAGGTAAAAACGCCGCAGCCAAACGTGCCTGCTTTTATCAGTTCGCGCAGGCTTTCGGCGGCTTCTTTGCCGTACCAGTGGCCTTCCACAACAGGCGTTAGGTTTATTTCAAAATTCGGATGCTCGGGTGGGGCAACAGTGAGCCAGCGCTGCCCATTGCCCATAGGCACGTCGATTATTACCTTAAACCCAAGTTTTTTTGTGTAGAAGTCGTACGCGCTGTCTTGGTTAAGAACGAAGACGTTCATGTTTGTTAGCCTGGTAATCATATGTGTTTTGTGTTATTGGTTAACTGTTAAATTGCCGTAAATGATGGTCGGCGTGTTTATAGGATAAATAGCCTACTTGTTGCCCGGTTATCTTTCCGAAAAACGCATGCTCCGATTCGCGGTCGCTTAAGCTTGCATACGCTTCCAGTAAGGCTATCCATTTCTTTTTCTCGGCGGCGAAGTCAATATCACCGGCAAACACTTTTAATTCGGGAATAGTCGGCATGTTTTGTTTAATGGGACTTGCATCGCCAATAATGTCCTTCATCGCTACTTTGCCAAACAGGCGGCCTAAAAATATGCGCTTAAATTTTCTTTTTCCTTGTAGCATTTCGTCGTACATGGTACAATGCCTCAACATCTGGTAAATATCCATTTTGCCCCATTGAGCGACTTTATCTTCAGTGAGTGCGTTTATCCGGGCAATTACCTTATCCCGGGTTTCCTTGTCAAATATTGTTTCCATAATTTGATGCAAATAACGTTTGCCGGTAAGGTAATCATTTCTTTAAAATTGCTGTTTTTTTAAAGCCAGCCGCTTTTTTCGGCAAAACACGCGGGGATAAAACTCAGGGGCGATTTTTTTATTTGTTGCTGCAGGTTTTGCTGCTGTGCCACATAAGCTGAAGGGCTTAAGCCTGCAATCCGCTTAAACAGCCCGCTGAAAGAGCTTAAACTTTCGAAACCTACGGCATAACACACTTCGGATACCGGGATACCCGTTTTTAATAGCTCGCGCGCATTTTCAATCCGCACATAAATTAAATACTGGTGCGGGGTTTTACCATAGGTATTTTTAAATGCACGGATGAAATGGAATTTTGAAAAATAAGCTTCGTCGGCGATGTTATCTAACTCGATATTATCGGCATAATGAGCATCAATAAAGAGCTTGGCCTGCACTATACGGCGGTAGAAATATAGTTTGGGATATTGATAGTTTGTCATTTATTTGGTTTACAGCCCTATTACTAAAGTAGAAAACATATCCGATAAAAGCATGTTTGCGGGCTAAACAAATAACAAAGACTTATATCTATATTCGCATTAGCCATATCAGTCAGCATGACTAAAGACAATCTCCTCGAATTCTTTCGCAACGAAAACCTCAATCCCCCAGCGATAAGGAACGAAATCGCCGGTCATTTTACATTCAAAACTGTCACCAAAAACCAGTTGCTGCTTACTGCGGGCAAAATTAGCGACGAATATCTTTTTTTAGATAAAGGCTACATGCGTACGTTTGCATACGATACCGAAGGCAACGAGGTAACCACCAACTTTTGTTCGCCGGGGCAAATAGTGTTCGAGGTTTCATCATTTTTTAATCGCACCCGGTCAAAAGAAAATATACAGGCGCTTACCGATTGCGAAGGCTGGTTTATCAGTTTCGAGCAACTGAATAACCTTTTCCACGACTTGCCCGAATTCCGGGAGTTTGGCCGGGGCGTATTGGTAAAAGCCTTTGCAGCATTAAAAAACCGAACGCTTATGATGATTACCGAAACAGCAGAAGAACGTTATGCTTTTTTGTTAAAGACCAACCCCGAAATTTTTCAGCACGCGCCATTAAAAAATATCGCATCGTATTTAGGAATTACAGATACTTCGTTAAGCCGCATTAGGAAAGAGTTTGCAAAGAAATAGCGTCATTCTCATTTCTTGCCAATTGACAAGATGCCGCCGCAGCTAATAAGCTTCCTTTGTTTATAAAAATAAGCAAATGGAAACTTTACCAATTTATATCAGCGTTGTTTTTGTACTTACCACCCTACTTGCCCTGCTGCTGTTGTACAAAGCTGGTGGAAATTCAAAATCATTGATTATTGTTGTATTACTATGGCTGGCGTTGCAGGCGGTCGCGGGCCTCGCGGGGTTTTATACTGTCACCAACGATACGCCGCCAAGGTTCGCTTTATTGGTGATGCCGCCGGTAGTATTTATCGTCAATCGCTTTATTACAAAAAAAGGCCGGGTTGTTATCGATGGGTTTGATGTAAAAATGCTGACACTGTTACATATTGTAAGGATACCTGTGGAGCTTACTTTATACTGGCTATTCCTTCACAAAGCCGTTCCCCAAATTATGACGTTCGAAGGCCGTAATTTTGATATCCTCTGTGGTTTAACCGCACCCGTTATTTATTATTTCGGCTACGTTAAAAACGTGCTTGGGCGAAAAGTAATATTGGGGTGGAACATCATCTGTTTACTGCTGCTGACCAATATTGTGGTTACAGCCGTTCTATCCGCGCCCTTCCCGTCTCAAAAATTTGCATTCGATCAGCCAAATATTGCGATGCTTTATTTCCCGTTTGTGTGGCTGCCTTGTTTTGTGGTACCTGCTGTTTTGTTCGCGCATTTGGTTGCTATGAGGCGGTTGGTGAAATGAATTCCATTACCATCCTTTCTCATGGTGAAAGAAATTAATATGCAAAATACTAAAGGTTAATGAATTTAGTTGGGTGTTAATCGTTTTGTTAACCCGTTTTTTAATACGGTGCGGCTATTCTTGCAAAGCCAATAAAACACAAACCTAATTATTTAACAAACAAACCTTCGCTATGAGAAACTACGTCTACATTTCAATGCTCACTGTAGGCTGTGCCTGCCTCGGTTGCAGCAAATCGTACCAACTGCCCGCGCCGCAATCGTTAAAACCTGTGCCGGTGGTGCAGCCCACAAATTTCACGCTGGCTGATGCCGATGTGGCTTACACTGCCTTTAATAAATACTTTTATAACCCTACGGCGAAACTTTATTACAACGCTACCGACAAAAGCGGCATTGGCGCCATATGGACACAGGCCATCTACTGGGACCTGGCCATGGATGTTTACGAACGCAAAAAGAGCGACACCCAAATGCAAATGATAGCAGACATTTACGCCGGCGGCGCAAACCAGTACGACAATTATAACTGGAACAATACCACCACCTGGTTTATTTATGATGATATGATGTGGTGGGTAACGGCCATGGCCCGCGCAAACCAGCTTACCGGTAATGCGGCGTACCTGCAGAATTCAATAGCTGGTTTTAACAGGGTGTGGAATGGCTCGTACGACCCAATTGATGGTGGTATGTTTTGGGACTTTCAGCACAGTGGTAAAAATGCCTGTATCAATTATCCGACGGTAATTGCGGCTGTACGCTTGTATCAAATCACAAAAGATACGGCCTACCTGGCAAAAGCCAAATCTGTTTATGCCTGGGCGAAGGCCAACCTGTTTAATGCAACCAATGGCGAGGTGGCCGACCATAAAATAGGTAACAACCCACCAGGGTACGAAGATTACACCTATAACCAGGGTACGGCTATCGGTGCAGCGATTATGCTTTACAAAGTTACAAACGATGCGGGCTACCTGGCCGATGCCAAACTGGCCGCCGATTATACCAAAAACAACATGTGTGTTGACGGCATACTGCCAGCCGAAGGCGATTTTAACGAGCAGGGCGTGCTGAAGGCCATATTTGCCCAATATATTATGGTGCTGATTAACGACGGCGGACAGCAGCAATACTTAAGCTGGATACAGCAAAATGTTAACACTGCATGGACAAACCGCGATAAGGCCCGCAACCTTACTTATCGTAACTATAGTGTTGCCTGCCCGACGGGGGTAATCCAATCATACGAGGCCAGCAGCGCATTAACGTTTATGCAGATTTGTCCGCCATCGGAATAAAAAATGCTGTTTTTTTCGCCAGGTTGGGGAGGAACGCTACAGTCATATTTTTGCCTGATATTTTTAATTGGTTGATTTTGCGCGGATTACATATTATTTAAATCGTTGGCACTGTTATGCGTTATTAAGTCATATCATATTTAAAAAACAAAATTATAATTATGAAAAGATTCATTTTATCAGCAGCAGTATTAATAGTAGGTTTAGCCTCAGTTAAAGCAAGCTCATTAAATAACAACGTACAAACCGTTGCAATCGTAAACCAGGCCGATTCTGTTAAAAAAACGCCGGTTAAATTAGATGCCCTGCCCGACCCTATAAAAACAGTGCTTAGCACCGAAGTTTTTAAAACATGGGTACCTACTGATGCTTACAGTGTAAACGCCGGTACCACCCAGTACTTTGAAGTTGATGTTAAAAAAGGCACCGAAACTAAGGCGCTTAAGTTTGACAAAGACGGAAAAATGATCCAATAAACTCCAATTCATATTGTTTTATCCCTAAAAAGCCCCCGATATAC
>JBDUDE010000053.1:0-6384 GCA_040003105.1 Mucilaginibacter sp.
TTAGCCTCATTATACGCTCACGCGATTTACGCAGTTGCTCTTCAATTGATTCATTGGTTTTGTTATCATCGGTACCAACCACAATCTCCGGTTCTTTTACTGGCTCTGGTTCAGGCAGTTTTTCTTCCTTTGGCTGCATAAATGTTGCCACCGGCTCGGCAATTTTAAACGTCATTTCCGGCACGTCAGATGGCTCTGCTTCAGCAACAGGCTCTTCCTCGGCCGAAAGGTCGTATTTAATAACCGAAGGTTCTTCAACCCTCGGAGCAAATAAATCAAACAAACCAGTTTGCTTTGGCTCTTCCTTGGCCGATTTCATGTATGGCTCGGTAACTGCGTCGGACTTAACTGCTGTTATAAATTCATTTACAACTTTAGTTTTCGGCTCAACCTCAGGCACAAGCATCGATACTATTTTCTTGGTGCTTTGCTCTTTTTCGCGTTCGTCTTTGGTTTGGAAACCGGTAGCAATTATAGTTACCGATATTTTATCGCCCAGGTTTTCGTCGATACAGTTACCCCAAATCAGGTCGGCAGCCAAACCTGCTTCTTCCTGTATGTAGTCGGTAATCACGCTTACCTCATCCATGGTAACTTCCTTACTTCCCGAACTGATATTCAACAGGATATAGCGTGCGCCTTCGATCTCGTTATCTTTTAGCAATGGCGACGATAAAGCGCCTTCAACAGCTTTCAAAGCACGGTTTTCGCCTTCAGCAGCCGAACTACCCATTATACAAACACCGCTTTCTTTCATTACGGTGCGCACATCTTTAAAGTCCACATTTATATAGCCGGGCAGCGTAATTATTTCAGCTATGCCCTTTGCGGCAGTGGTCAAAATATTATCAGCCTGTGCAAATGCAGAACCTAAAGTTAAGTTGCCAAATATCTGGCGCAGCCTGTCGTTACTGATTACTAAAAACGAATCGACATGCTTTTTAAGTTCTTCCATACCGGCATCGGCCTGCAACTTACGGCGTTTGCCTTCAAATGCAAACGGGGTAGTTATTATGCCCACGGTAAGTATATCCAGCTCGCGGGCAGCTTTGGCTATAATAGGGCTTGCGCCTGTGCCTGTGCCACCACCCATACCTGCCGTAATAAACAGCATTTTGGTATTTGAACCCAGCATTTGTTTTATATCGTCAATATTCTCGATAGCCGAGTTTTTACCAACTTCAGGTATCGAACCTGCTCCCATCCCTTCGGTAAGGCTTGCGCCCAATTGCACCTTGTTAGGTATCGGGCTAAGCTCGAGCGCCTGGGCATCGGTGTTGCAAATAATAAAATCGACACCCGTGATGCCTTGCCTGTACATGTGGTTTACCGCGTTACCACCACCGCCGCCAACACCAATTACTTTTATGATGGACGACTTTTCTTTTAACATCTCAAACTGCATAATCCTTATAATGAGTTATATGTGATTGACGAACAAACAGATTTCTCTATCGTAATATTACCACTTTTTAAACAACACTTATCCACAATTGTCAATATGTGGAAAGAACGAACCGATGTGGAAAGTTTATATCCTTTGCCTCACCTAAATCCTCTCCAAAGGAGAGGACTCTAACTTCGCTCCCTTCAGAACCCTCTCCTTTGGAGAGGGCAGGGTGAGGCGCCCCGCCTTATTTCAAAAAATCCTCATCGTTTATATCATCCTTGATAAAACGCTTGCCGCTTTCCAGTAATTTTCCCAGTAAACCGAACTTTCTATCCTCGGTATAACGTGGTTTTGCCACTTTTACTTCTTCGGCTGCCGGTACATAGTCGTTGTATTCCATTTTTTGTATACCCTTTATTAGCAGGCCGATACCCGTAGCAAAAGTTGGACTTTGCAATTCCTCATAAACATTTTTAGGCAAATGCTCATTTTTAGCCAGATGCTCGTTGGGGTAACCTACGCGGCAATCCAACCCTGTTACATATTCAACCAGTTGCGACAGGTGTTTCAACTGCGCGCCGCCACCGGTTATTACTATACCTGCTATCAGTTTCTTTTCGTAGCCCGATGATTTTATTTCGTAATACACGTGCTCCACAATTTCTTCCATACGTGCCTGTATTACAAACGCCAGGTTTTTTACCGATATTTCTTTTGGTTCGCGGCCACGTAATCCTGGCACACAAACTATCTCGTTTTCCTTGTTCTCATCAGCCAGCGCCGAACCAAAACGCACCTTCAACTGCTCTGCAATATTGCGCATTACCGAGCAGCCTTCGCGGATATCTTCGGTTACGCTATTACCTCCAAACGGGATAACGGCGGTATGACGTATAATTCCTTCGTGGAAAATAGCCACGTCGGTAGTACCACCACCAATATCCACCAACACCACACCGGCTTCTTTTTCTTCGTCACTCAAAACCGATTCTGACGATGCCAGCGGCTCCAGCGTAAGTTCTTCGCTTTGCAAGCCGCCCTTGTTAACGCATTTAACTATATTTTTTATAGCTGTAACCTGGCCGGATATAATGTGGAAGTTAGCTTCCAGCCTCACACCTGCCATGCCAATGGGGTCCTTTATTCCCGGCTCGTTGTCAACCGTAAATTCCTGTGGCAACACATGGATAATTTCTTCGCCCGGGGGCATTACCAGGTTATACATGTCTTCAACCAGCTTGTCAATATCCTTGCGGGATATTTCGTTCGACATATCACGACGGGTTATTAAACCGCGGTGCTGCAAGCTTTTTATATGCTGACCGGCAATACCCACGTTTACCACTTTAATTTCAACGTTCGATTGCGTACCAGCAATGTCAACAGCCTGTACAATGCCTTGTACTGTTTTATCAATGTTCGAAACCATCCCGCGTGTTACCCCAGCCGATTCGGCCTTGCCGATACCCAACACCTCGATTTTCCCGTTCTTGCTTCTACGTCCAACAATGGCACAGATTTTTGTGGTACCTATGTCCAATCCCACTACAATTGGTGAGGTTTTTTCCTGAGTTGAAGTTTTGTCCATATTAATTCAATTTTATAGATGTATCCCTAATTGTTTTTGTTGAATCGTTACCCCCCGGTTTTGAATTCAACGAATCTGTTTTTAAAATTCCGTTCCGTATACCAACTACCTGGTTGGCATATTTTATGTTTATAACTTTATAAGCCTCCCAGCCAACCAGCGGCAGCGCTTTTCTGTAAAATACCAACAGGTTGTGAAACTTACGCTCCAGCG
The DNA here is from genome assembly GCA_040003105.1 of Mucilaginibacter sp. GTDB lineage: Bacteria > Bacteroidota > Bacteroidia > Sphingobacteriales > Sphingobacteriaceae > Mucilaginibacter. Next base: position 3,192 of record JBDUDE010000053.1, read on the forward strand.
AGTCGGCGGTACCCAGCAAAATATGGTTGTTGCCAACGCGTGGTATTAGTTCAATCTCGTGGTCCTTATTTACATACAGCTGGCCTATCTGCGCATCCCAAAGCGAATCGCGCCTGATAAAATCAGCAGTTTTAAAAAGCTGCATCGCCATAGGTGAGTGCAGGCTGTCTACATGGTTGGCAAAAGCCTCGTCGATATAACCGTTTGCCACCAGCACCCTCGCCGTAAAATTTCCCGACAGCGGTATTTTTAACCCATGCTGGTCTACATAAAAATCCTGGTCGAATCGGTTCATCATCCTTAAAATCGGCTGGCGCTGGCTTATCTCCACATTTATAATCCCGTCCATATCGGTATAAACTTTGGCAAACTCAATAAATGGGTTGGCCTTCAGTTTATTTTCCAGCTCGTTTATATTGATGCTTGACATATTGCGACCAACAAGCGCGCGACTGTTTACCTGCAAAATATTGTCGACTTCTTCCCTGTCGATAAAATACTGGTTACCCGGTATGTATATCTTTACGTCCTTGCAAACCACCTCACTTTTCTTACCTTCAATAAAACTCATCAGCACCACCAGGCCGCCAAAGCATATTAACCATGCAAGGCTTATCAGTAATGGTTTCCAGATTCGTTTTTTAAACATTTTGCAAAACTTGTTTTAATGGTTGCACCAAAGTATCAATGTCGCCCGCCCCTACTGTTAGCAACAATTCGGGCTTTTCAGCTTTAATTTCGTTTACCACGGTTTGTTTGCTGCTTAGGCGCTTGTTGCCAAGCTTCATCCGCTGCAATATCATTTCAGCATTTACTCCTTCAATCGGCAGCTCGCGGGCCGGGTATATGTCCAGCATAATCAACTCGTCCGAAAGGTCGAGCGCTTCGGCAAAGCCATCGGCAAAATCACGTGTCCGTGTGAACAAATGCGGTTGAAAAATAGTGGTCAGCTTTTTGTTTGGATACAGCTTTTTAACCGATTTTATTGCTGCCTTTAATTCTTCGGGATGATGTGCATAATCATCAATAAAAATTTGATTTTCATTTTTGATGATGTATTCAAACCTGCGGTGCACCCCCTTGAACGAGCCTAAAGCACTTTTTATAGCATCAGCATCAACCTTAAGAATCAAACAGGCCTCGATAGCTGCAACCGCGTTTTCAATATTGTGCGTGCCCGCAATACCCATCCTGATGCTGGTAATGCTGGTGTTGCTGTTTTTAAAATCGAAATAGAAGTCTCCGTTTTCTATTTTTATGTTTGATGCTGTTGCGTCGGCCTCACCTTCAACTGCGTAGGTAAAACCTGTATCAAGTGGTAACCCTTTTTTGTGTATCAGCGTACCACCGGGCTTTATCTGCGATGCAAACAATTTAAATGACTCAGTTAAATGCGAGTGATCACCGTAGATATCCAGATGGTCGGCATCCATCGATGTAATGATGGCCACATCAGGATGCAACGTTAAGAATGAACGGTCATACTCATCAGCCTCAACCACTACTACATTATTTTTGCCGTACAGCACATTACTGTTATAGTTCGACGACAAACCACCCAAAAATGCCGAGCAATCATTACCTGAATCTTTTAAAATATGGGCCACCATCGTCGAGGTGGTGGTTTTGCCGTGCGTACCTGCAACCGCCACGGTAAACATACCCTGGCTGATGATGCCCAATACCTGCGAACGCTTGTACAGCCCGAAACCGTTGTTCTTAAAAAAGTTGAGGATAGCCGAATCCTTGGGGATTGCGGGCGTATAGATAATGAGCGTGCAAGCATCCGGCGTTTGAAAGCTGTATGGAATCCAATCAATACGGTCGTCAAAAATTACCTGTATGCCTTCGTTGTGTAAATCGTTGGTTAAGTCGGTGGATGTTTTGTCGTACCCGCAAACAACACAGCCCAGGTGCTGAAAATACCGGGCCAGGCCGCTCATCCCGATGCCGCCGATTCCCACTAAATAAACCCGTTTTATGTTGCTTAATTCCATATCTTCAAGTCTTGAGTCTTGAGTCGTAAGTCTTGAGTCTAAAAATTTTTTACTTCAGACTAAAGACTTAAGACTACCGACTTATTTTAAAAACTTCCTTCGCTATCACCTCATCAGCATTGGGCATGGCCATTTTGGCGATGTTGGTGCTTAGCTTTTTTTGTAAATCCTTATCGTTTAAAAGCTCGATGGCTTTGTCCACTAATTTTTCTTCGGCATCCCTGTCGGGGATAAATACTGCCGCGTGTTCCTCTACCAGCGCCAGTGCGTTTTTTGTCTGGTGATCTTCAGCCACATTTGGCGAAGGCACCAGTATCACCGGCTTTTTAACCATGTACAGTTCGGCAATAGTACCTGCTCCTGCCCTCGATACGATTACATCAGCGGCAGCATAGGCTAAATCCATCCGGTTTAAAAACTCCAGTACCTTTATGTTGGGGTGATAATCTTCGCCCAGTTTTTCAATAATTCCTTTATAATAAAACTTGCCGGTTTGCCATATTACCTGTACATCGGCAGCTATCAACTTATCAAGCCCGGCCATTATGCTTTTGTTAAGCGTGCCTGCGCCAAGACTGCCCCCCGTTACGAGGATAGTCTTTTTGAATGCAGATAGTTTAAAAAGCTCCAGCGCCTGCATTTGCTTTCCGGCGATATTTACCGAATCTTTACGTATTGGGTTGCCTGTTTTTATAATCCTGTCGGCCGGGAAAAACTTCTCCATGCCGTCAAAAGCAACGCATATCTTTTTGGCGTGCTTGCCCAACCATTTGTTGGTGATGCCAGCGTACGAGTTTTGTTCCTGTATCAAATAAGGAATTTTCCGTACCGACGCCGCATATAACAATGGCCCGGAAGCATATCCCCCCACACCAACAACGGCATCCGGCTTAAAATCTTTTATAATATCAACTGAACGCCTAACGCTCAGCATCAGTTTTACCGGGAACATTATATTTTTCCAGATAGACTTACGCTGGATGCCCTGTATCTCCAATCCAATAATTTTATAACCGGCCGCAGGCACCTTTTCCATTTCCATTCGGCCTTTAGCGCCTACAAATAATATTTCGGTAGCCGGGTCAATGGCCTTCAAAGCATTGGCAATAGCAATAGCCGGGAAAATATGCCCCCCCGTACCGCCACCGCTAATTATTATTTTCTTTGATTTCACCCGATTACATTTTTTGTGATTA
>JBDUDE010000485.1:0-1923 GCA_040003105.1 Mucilaginibacter sp.
GTTGCTTCATCGTCATTCTTTTTATCATCAGCCATTAATATCCCAAGCTTTAGCGCCGCCGCGCAATTTTGCGTCATCAGGCTTTCGCCTACATCGTTTCCAATTTTTTTCATTCCTTCGTCGTCCGTCAGTGTTGTGTGGCGTTCGGTAGCTACATCTACAAGTAAGGCCGGATGTTGCGCAAAGCAATCGCCAAATACCGCAGTTGCCTGTTGTTTGGTGGTAACCTTGGTAAAATCCACTTTCGTCATGCAGTCGCATATGGAATCGGTGAGCTTTTTTTCTGCTGGCCCTGCAACCCTTTGTGCCAGTAAACAATTGATACTTAAGGTAAATACAAGGATTGGTAATAAAGATTTCATCATTCGGGGCTATTAGTAGTTAAGGGTGTAAAATACAACTAATTGATTTGAAAATACAAATATTCTTCATACATTTGCAGCCCCGTAATAGCGGGTAAATTATTTAAAATCAAAGTATAACAATGCAACAGTACGAAATTGTGATCGTTCTAACCCCGTTGTTGTCAGTTGATGTTGCTGCAGAGGCTAACGCCAAATACAGCAAAACTTTAACTGATAACGGAGCCGAAATTGTCCAGGAGGATAATTGGGGTTTGAGAAAATTAGCGTACCCTATCCAAAAAAAGACGACAGGGTATTATCACTTAACTGAATTTAAGGCGCCGGGTGATGTAATTAACAAACTGGAAGTTGAACTACGCCGCGACGAGCGCGTGTTACGCTTTTTAACCATTGCCTTAGATAAGCACGCTGTTGCTTACAACGACAAAAAACGCAGTGGTGCTTTCAACAAAAAACCTAAAGCAGAGGAGGCAGCACACTAATGGCAAACGAACAAATTAAATACGTAACCGCCCCTAAAGTAGAGGACACACGTAAAAAATACTGCCGTTTCAAAAAGAATGGTATCAAGTATATCGACTACAAAGACGCTAACTTTTTATTAAAGTTTATTAACGACCAGGGTAAAGTATTACCACGCCGTTTAACCGGAACTTCATTAAAATTTCAGCGTAAAGTGGCACAAGCCGTTAAACGTGCGCGCCACATTGGTTTATTACCTTATGTTACAGACTCATTAAAATAATCAGGAGGTAAAGAAAATGGAACTTATTTTAAAACAAGACGTTAAGCACCTGGGTGATAAAGATGATGTAGTGAAAGTAAAGCCAGGTTATGGCCGTAACTACCTTATCCCTAAGGGTTACGCCATACAGGCCACTGTAAGTGCCCGCAAAGTTTTAGCTGAAAACCTTAAACAGGCCCAGTTTAAACAAGATAAAATACGCAAAGATGCTGATGCTATTGCTGCCCGTTTAGAAGGCGTTAAGCTTACTATTGGCGCTAAAGCTGGCGAAACCGGTAAAATTTTCGGCGCTATCAACACCATCCAGGTTGCTGATGCATTGAAGAAATTAGGCTTTGAAGTCGACCGCCGCCGCATCACTTTCGAAACCGAACCAAAATTTGTTGGCGAATACATTGCTAACGTTAACCTGCACAAAGAGGTTAAAGTTCAGGTTCCTTTCGAAGTAGTAGCAGAATAATTTCGGATCCCGATAGCTATCGGGACGGAATGCCGATTTCGGAATGAAATAAAATTTAAAGGTGTTGAGCGCAAGCTTGACACCTTTTTTGTTTTACAAAATTGCCATTGCTGAGGAACGAGCGCGTCTGTTGTCTGAACCATGACGATGTTTTCATAAATCGGTGAAATTATTCTCAAATCGGTGAAATCCACAAAAAAATCCGAAATCGAACATCCGAACGGCGAAGCCCTCTTGAAGGCTTTTGAAAAACAAAATAAAAACTGAAAAATTCCGAAATCTAAGATTATTTTTAACGGATGAAAACCACGCGGAGTAAAAGTCCCGCTTCAAATAATAAATCTGCCGCCGGC
>JBDUDE010000060.1:0-1921 GCA_040003105.1 Mucilaginibacter sp.
CATACATAATTACCCGGCCCCTATCATTACGGGCAGCGCGACCAATGGTTTGTATCAACGATTTCTCGCTCCGCAAAAACCCTTCCTTATCCGCATCCAAAATAGCCACTAACGATACTTCGGGCAAATCCAATCCCTCGCGCAGCAGGTTGATACCTATCAGCACATCAAACTCGCCAAGGCGCAGGCCACGCAATATCTCTACACGTTCCAGCGTTTTTACTTCCGAGTGAATGTAGCGGCATTTAATGCCCAGCCTGTCCATATATTTTGCCAGTTCCTCGCTCATGCGTTTGGTAAGGGTGGTTACCAGCACGCGGTCGCCCATTTTTACGGTTTTGTCTACCTCTTCCAGCAAATCATCCACCTGGTTTATTACCGGGCGCACATCAATAACCGGGTCAAGCAATCCCGTAGGGCGTATCACTTGCTCAACCACTACCCCACCCGACTTTTCCAATTCAAAATCGGCAGGGGTTGCGCTAACATATAAAGTTTGCGGAGCCAGTTTTTCAAACTCCTGGAAGTTAAGAGGCCGGTTATCCAGCGCAGCAGGCAGGCGGAAACCATAATCAACCAATGATATCTTCCTCGACCTGTCGCCGCCATACATCGCGCGTATCTGCGGCACAGTTACGTGGCTCTCGTCAATCACCATCAGGTAATCTTCGGGGAAGTAATCCAGCAAACAGAACGGCCTCGCCCCCGGCAAGCGGCCATCAAAAAAGCGGGAATAATTCTCGATGCCAGAGCAATAGCCCAGCTCACGTATCATTTCCAAATCGTAGTTCACCCTTTCTTCCAGTCGCTTGGCCTCCAAAAAGCGCCCATCGCCAATAAATTGCTTTTTACGCGTTTCCAGCTCTTCCTGTATGGCCCAAATGGACTGTAAAAAACGCTCCCGTGGCGCTACATAAAGGTTGGCCGGGTACAGCACCATGTGCGTCATTTTCTCCAGCGTTTTGCCGGTGCTTACGTCAAAGCTGGTCAGCTCTTCAATATCATCGCCAAAAAACGAAATGCGGTAAGCATGGTCCATATAAGCCGGAAAAATATCGACGATATCTCCCTTAACCCTGAACGTGCCGCGCTTAAAATCGGCAGTGGTACGCGAGTATAAAATCTCAACCAAACGATGTAAAAACGCATTCCGCGTAATACGGGTGCCCACGGCAAACTTAAAAACCGAATCCTTAAAATCTTCCGGGTTACCCATACCATAAATGCACGATATAGACGACACCACTATTACATCCCGCCTGCCCGACATCAGCGCCGAGGTAGTGCGCAAACGCAGCTTTTCAATCTCCTCGTTTATCTGTAAATCCTTTTCTATATAGGTATTTGTTGTGGGGATAAACGCTTCCGGCTGGTAATAATCGTAATATGACACAAAGTAGTTTACGGCATTCTCCGGAAAAAACTGCTTAAACTCGCCATACAGCTGCGCGGCAAGCGTTTTATTATGACTTAATATCAGCGTTGGCTTTTGCGTTTGTTCGATAACATTGGCCACCGTAAACGTTTTGCCCGAACCCGTTACACCCAGCAGGGTTTGAAATGGGTCGCCATTATTTACACCTTCAACCAATTGCCTGATGGCTTCGGGCTGGTCGCCGGTGGGTTTATATTGAGAAGTTATTTTGAAATCCATAGTGTGAATACAAAGTTAGTTAATAGACGTGAGATATGAGATTTGAGACGTGAGATTTGACATTCTGGTTGTTAATCACCTATTGAATCAAATTTAACTGCGTACAACGACAGCTGTATGTCAGCAGGATTTTATTAGCTTGAATTAATTTCTTAATTTCAATCTCAAATCCGACATTTTTGTCTCATGTCTCACATCTCACATCTCAAATCTAACACATGACCTTCATCCTCAATCAAACCAATACCATTGCCAATAAGTTTTTGG
>JBDUDE010000189.1:0-6364 GCA_040003105.1 Mucilaginibacter sp.
CGCCATCAAGCTTTACGGCGCCAAGGTCGTACACTATTTGCTTTTTAAGCAGGGTATAATCCACCTTACCGTAAATGCTCATGCTTTCAAAATCAAGCTGCTTTAGCTTCTCCAGATAATCGTTGCCAATATCCGCCAGGCGTTTACGCTCCTCGGGCGATGCCTGTACCGACTGGTTATTATACCCATCGATAGCTGTATAGGGCGAATAAAAGTTACGGATAGCGTCTATATCCTGACCATATTGAATCACCAATCCCGACACCTCGCTGGCCTGCTCATACAGTGGCGATTTGGGCGGTGCAGTTTGGGCGGACGTAGTTTTTATCAACCCAAAAAGAAAGAAAAATATAAAAGCCGGTTTAACGATGTTTTTAAATTGCTGGTAAAGATTGTTGACGCGCATACTTTGTGTATTAGTTTTAGCGGGTGAAATATAGGGTAAATTACTACAGGATAAAAATAGCGGCGGCAGGCGGGGATTACTAACTGTAAATTGGCAGGTTATAGCGAATAATTAGCAGTCCATAGTCCATGGACGATAGACCATAGAGGGAATTGTTAATTGAAGAATTTCCTCTTCCCTCTTTACGCGCAACAGTCACGCAGCGAAGAGAGGGAGGTCCAGCGAAGCGTCGACCGGGTGAGTAAATTCTGCGAGCGATATTAACGCGAGGCATGGCGCAAATGTCCGCCGTGTAGACTCACCCCGACATTGCTTCGCTCGTCGGCCCTCTCTTCGCTGCGCGGAAAGAGGGCGAGCTGCAATTTAACTCAACAACAAGTTACCCAGCCTTTTCCACACCTCCAATTTTCTCCTCTTCCACTCCAAATAAACCGCCCCACCCAACGCGAGCACCAGCAACGCCGACCCTGCCATCGAAATCTTTTCGCCCGTGTAATACGATGCCGGGTGAAATACAAATTCCACCTTATGATTGCCCGCCGGTATTATAGCCGCACGCAACAGGTAATCTGCACGGAAATAAGGTTGCTCCTTGCCATCAATCAGCATTTTCCAGCCCTTGTTATAATATATTTCCGAAAAAACCGCCAGCTGCGGCCTTGACGGGTTGGTTTCATAAATCAAATGGTCGGGATTGTAGCTGGTTAATTTAATCGCGTCTTCCGCTTTTTCAATGCGGTCAAATCCCTTTCCTTCAATCATGCTTTTGTATTGCTGGTCAACAATGGCTTCTTCTTTTGGGTTAAAATTGTCCAGCGCCTTCATTTCCGCATCGGCATTGGGCACATATTTAACAGTTTTTACAAACCAGGCATTGCCGCAGGCTGCCGGGTTAGGCATTACAATTAAATTTTTAGCAGTATCAGCAGTGATAATGTATTTGGTATTCAGCATACTTAAAACTGCCGGGTTAATTTGTTTACTGAATTGGTTATCAATCAGCTCATCCAACCGCTTTAAACGCGCCGCCGTGTAGCCGCCTATCGATTTATGAAAATATGGCGTAATGGCATCCTCCTTTACCTTCCCGGTGAGGTCAATCACCCGATAATAAGGATCCTTGTCGCGCCAAATTTCAAGGTCAACATTGCGGGGTTGCGGCTTCATTACGGCTTCCCGGTCAACAAAATGGTCATTTTTAAGATAGCGCTTGTCAACCGTCCATAAATCAACCAGTATTAAAACCAGCAACGCTAACGATAAAGGAACGACTTTTATCTTTTGCCTGATACCTGCCCAAACTATACCGAAACCCAGCACCAGGAAGATGAGGGAGCGGATGGCATCGGCACGGGCCAGGGAAATTCTGTCCTGCACCAGGGCGTTGGCGATATCGGTAGCCATCGGCATGTTGCCGCCGGTAAGGCCGGCAGATAGGTTGCCGATAAGCTCGTGGTGGGAGCTTGATTTAAAGGAAAGCACCGCGTTGGGCAGCAGGGCCAGCAGCAAAGCGATGCCGCCGGTAATGTAAATAGCAATTTTTGCCTTTTTAAACAGGGTAGTCTTGTCAGTGTTATTAATTATTTCATTCACAGCCAGCAATGCCAGCACGGGCACGCACAACATTGCTACCGCCAATACCGATTCAACCGCACGGAACTTGTTATAAAAGGGGAAATAGTCAAAAAATAAATCGGACACAAAAGGGAAATTTTTACCAAATGACAGGAACATGGTTAATATAACAGTGGCCAGCAACCACCATTTTATCCTGTCTTTTACCACAAATAAGCCGAACACAAACAGGAAGCAAACTACCGCACCAAAATACCAGGGTCCCTCGGTAAACGTTTTTTCGCCCCAGTAAAGCGGGATCCTTTGGGCTACTTGCTGCGCCTGCCCGGCATCAACGCCTTTGCTAACCAACACTTTGGTAATGTTCGACTCCGCGGGATCTTCGCTGCCATCGGACGCACCGCCATAAGCGTTAGGCACCAAAAAGGAGAACGTTTCACCTACCCCCTCGCTATACTCGTAAGCATAGTCGCGCGGTACGCCGCTACCCGGTTTTTTATCTGTTTGGGTTAAGTTCGATTTGCCGCGGATGGAATCGCCTGCGTATTCAGCTGTACTCCACAACAGCGACGCGTTTACCATCAGCGCAAGCAACGTCGCCGCAGCAATATAACCCAGCGATTTAAAAAAAGATGCCGTATTTTTACTTTTTATGGCATGATAAAGTTCTATCGCCAGCATTATCAGCAACGCTATCAAAAGGTAATAGGTCATCTGGATGTGGTTCGCCTTTATCTCAATGGCTAGGAACAACGCAAGTAACGATGCACCTAACACCCTTTTGCCGCGAAGCACCAGCAGTATAGAAGCAATTATTGGCGCAAATAAAGCAATGGCGAATTCCTGGTTGGCATGCCCCGCCGCTATGTAAATAATATTGTACGATGAGAAAGTAAACGCCAGTGCGCCCGCTGCGGCCAGCCATGGGTTCAGCTTTAAAACATTAAACAAAAAGTAAGAGCCAAACAGCAGCAAAAAAACAATATAAATGGGCGAAGGGAAAGCCGTATCCAAAAAATTAACAATATGCGTGGTGATACTCCCCGAATACGGCGCCCATATTTGAAACACCGGCATGCCGCCCAGTATTTGGTTGGTCCACAAAATGGTAGTGCCTTTTTCGTGATAGTCGTTTATTTCTTTTTGGGTGGATTGAGCGCGCGTAACATCATTTTGTCCCAAAGTTTTACCCTGGAAAGCCGGGGTAAAAAACAAAAAACTGATGACTAAAAATGCCGCAGCAACTATAAAGTGAGTCCCGTTTCGTTTGAACCAATTACCCATCTGATTTTTTCTTTAGTTAGGCTTCAAAAATAGAAATTAACGGGAGATTGTGGGTATAGGGTGCTGGTTTATTGGGAGAAACCAATGCTGCAGAAAATAACCACGGAGTGAAAACACAGAGAGCACAGAGAAAAAAATAAAAATTATTGAATTGAAAGGCTTAGTGACCTCCGTGCCCTCGTGGTTAAAAAATTAAATCGTAAAAAATAACCACAAAGACCCGGAGTGAAAACGCAGAACTCACAAAGAAAAAAATAAAATCATTGAATTGATAGGCTCAGTGCCCTCTGTGCGTCTTCTGCGCCTTTGTGGTTAAATTAACCACACGCTTTTTAAAATACATTACTGAAATATAAACAACACAGCCGCAAGTATCACCAAAACAATCATACTTGAAATATAGGCTATAACATCAACCCGACTATAAACTTCCAGATTTTTGCGGAGAGAGAAGAAATTGTAAACAACCAGCAAACCTATCACCACCCAAAAAAACCAGTTGATATGGTGATGGTCCCAAAACAAAGTTTCGCCCAGCGACACCACAACAAAATTGACGATAATCAAAATTATCGATTCCGGCGTGTTGTTATGCTGTTTGCGGCGCTTAAATACTTCTTCGGGTATCAGCATGGTTACTTAATTTCTTCGTAGTCGATAAAGTCGCCTTCCGTGTCAGGCACTTTAGCTTTGTGTGTTTCGGGGATATAATCAACCTTAATTTTTGCCTCGGGTTGTTTTTGGCTGCTGTAATTGCGTTGCTGGTTCTGCTGTTGCTCCTGCGCTTTGTTTACCACGCTTTGAAACAGCATCGGCAATAAAAAACGTATCAACGCTTTTATTATATATAAAACTACTATAACAAGTAGCAAAAAATCTAATAACCTTATCATCTTAAAAAATTTAAGCCCACAAATATAATATTATAACGGCAAATTTGTTTACATATGATTTTGCCATGGTTTTTGACAATTGCTTGATAGTGTTTGTTACATGGGAGAGGTGATGTGCTGATGCTGCTTTAATTAATACCCGGCCTAAGGTTTGTATTGGTTTCAACCCGGCGGTAGAGGCAAGCCAAGTGTTCATATTCCGCCTTTAAATCCACGCCTCCCCTATTTAATTTTTACTAATTTTACCCCCTCAACAACCAGCTACACTATGCAACAATCAGGCATCAGCAATAATGTTAAAACCGCGTACGATGAATTTTACGAAAAGCACGACGAGGCCTGGCGCATGCTTGGCGCCAAATACAAGGCGCAGCACATTATCGATGTTTGCCGCGGCCGGGATTTTCGTAAAGTGCTGGAAGTTGGCGCAGGCGATGGCAGCATATTAAAATTCCTGGCCGATGCTGATTTTGCCCCCGAATACCACGCTGTTGAAATATCCGAAAGCGGCGTCGGGCACATCAAAACCCGGGATATCAAAAATTTAAAATCGGTTGCCTTGTTTGACGGCTATAAACTGCCGTTTGACGATAACTGCTTTGATTTGATTATTCTCTCGCACGTTTTGGAACATGTAGAACACGAGCGTGTTTTGCTGCGCGAATTAAAGCGCGTTGCCCGGCATTATGTGATTGAAGTCCCGCTCGATTATCGTGCCGACGTTGATAAGCGCATTAAACATTTTTTAGCTTACGGCCACATTAACGTGTACACACCAACCTCGCTGCGGTACCTGTTGAGCACCGAAGGATTTGTTGTTGAAGACGATTTGACATCACTGATTGAGCCCGAGGTTACTAAGTTTAATACCTACGTCAACCAAAAAAAATCAAAAAGCCTTATCACCGATTTAAAGATTGCCGCCGAGTACGCCGTGAAAAACAGTCTCGGAAAAATCTTCGGAAAAAAAGTCGACGAACAATTAGCCAACGCTTATACCGTTCTTTGTAAGAAAGCTGACAAACACCTCGAAATTTTCTAGCACCTGCCAATGCAAAATCTTGCCCCGATTGCCCTTTTTGTTTACAACCGGCCCGAGCACACGCGCCGCACCATCAGTTATTTGCAGAAGAATTTACTTGCGGATGAATCGCGCCTGTTTATATTCTCCGATGCGCCAAAAACAGATGACGACAAGGCAAAAGTGGAGCAGGTACGCAACTTTATAAAAGATGTAACCGGCTTTAAATCAGTAAAAATTATCGAGCGGAAAGAAAACCTGGGCCTGGCCAATTCCATCATCAGCGGGGTTACGCAGTTGGTAGCTGAATATGGCAAAATTATTGTTTTTGAGGATGATTTGCTGTCGTCGCCCCATACTTTGCAGTATTTCAACGAAGGATTAGACCGCTACGCCAAAGAGGAAAAGGTAATGCACATCGGCGCTTATATGTACGAGCTGGCCGATAAAAATCTTCCTGAAACCTTCTTTTGGCGCGCGGCAACCAGCTGGGGCTGGGCAACCTGGGCACGTGCCTGGAACCATTTTGAAGACGATGTAGATGTACTGCTCAACCAGTTCGACCGGAATAAAACCGACCAGTTCTCCATCAACGGTACCATGAACTTCTGGAAGCAGCTCACTGGATTTAAAGCCGGCAAAAACAATTCCTGGGCCATTCGCTGGTATGCTTCGATATTTTTAAAGGGCGGATTAACACTAAACCCGTCGACATCATTAATACAAAATATCGGCAACGACGGCAGCGGAGTGCACTCCAACAAAGAAGAAATGTACCAGGTGCGCATCGGCAAAGCCGCCATCAAACAATTCCCCACCGAAATAAAGGAAAACCCGCAGGCTTACGCCGCTATCAAAAACTTCCTGGCTAACCGCAAAGGCACTTTATTGCAGCGCGGGGTAAGGTTTGTAGCGCAGTTAAGGGTAAAGTATTTGGTGAAGAAAAGATAGTCCGAAGTTCAAAGCGGATGTCATTATAAAGCACTCGAAGCATGCGGGCAAAGGCCTCGGCGCTCATCCTTCGGGTGCCTCAGGGTGACAACCCTTGCTTTGCATTTTACCCCTTCAACCCCTCCACCTCTTTCAAACTCTTAGGCAAATATTTACCCAGTAGTTGGCTTCCTGTACCTGTAATTAAAAAGTTATCCTCAATCCTTATCCCGCCGAAATCGCGGTAGGTGTTCA